>DAVZKM010000055.1:0-10144 GCA_052272245.1 Eubacterium sp. | reverse complement strand
CAGACGCTGTGTTGACGTCAAAAAGCAAATCAACAACACTTCTTTGCTTTAGCGTCAATTTAGGCAAATCATTTTCATTTTCAACAAGCAGTGTTACGGTTTTAGCTGAAGCGTTGCCTACCTTGCCGAAACCCCTTGGGAGCATCAATCTTAAGCACTCATATGTTGTGCAAAAGCAACGCTCTTTAAGCCATAATGAAAGTGCGACAAATTCTTCGCTGACTATAGGATTATTTCCTATTATGCTGTCAATTTCCTTTAAAGCGGAATTTATGGCAGAATAAATATTTACAACTATTGCGCACCTAAGCTTATTGCCGTTGCCGAAAGGTACCTTAACCATACTGCCGATTCTAACTTTATTAATCAAACTGACAGGAATAATATAATCAAAATCAGAATCGGCGCTAAAAAAAGTTTTTTCAACGGCAACAGTAGCAATTAAATTATTCATTATTTATTGTCTGACTTAAGCTCGTCAGGTTCTTCAATAACATACTTTCCGTCAAGAATTTCGTCAATTGCAAGCGATACTGTTTTTACGTCAATAGGTTCTTCACGTTCAATTGCTTCCTCACGGATTTCTCTTGCTCTTTTTGCAGTACCTACAACAAGGCTGTATCTGCTGTTGCAGCCTTTTAATAATTTTTTCAAATCAGGGTTAAACATAATATAATCTCCTTTTAATTGTTTTTAATGTTATTACGTTTTTTTAATTCTTCGCAAAGTATTTTTTCTATATCATTAACACAATCATCAAGATTGTCATTAACTACCTTGTAATCATATTTGTCTTGGCATAAAAGCTCACTTTTAGCAATCTTAAGCCTTTTTTGTATCATTTCCTCAGCCTCGGAATTCCTCGCTCTAAGCCTTTGCTCAAGAGTTTCCCAACTTGGCGGGACAAGAAAAATTGAAACACTGTCAGGATAAAGCTTTTTAACATTTTCTGCACCTTGAACATCAATAATCAAAACGCAGATTTTACCATTCCTTATTGCTTCATTTACACCCTTTACAGGAGTTCCGTAGTAGCAATTATTATAAACAGCATACTCGAGGAGCCCGTCTTTTTCAATAAGCTTTTTAAATTCGTCGTCGCTTAAAAAATAATAATTAACTCCGTCAATTTCGCCGTCTCTCGGTTTTCGTGTTGTAGCTGAAATAGATTCAACTATATCAGCTCTTTTTTTTCGTATTTCTTTAAAAACAGTATCTTTTCCGCAACCACTCGGAGCGGAAACTACAACAAGCAATCCGTTACCTTTCATCATCAACCTCCACATTAAATTTAGCTGCAATTTGCTTTAAATCAAGATAAGAAAGAATGACGTTTTCACTGTCTGTAATAATAACACTCATAGTTTTTCTGCCGTGAGTTGCATCAATCAGCAAAAACTTTGCTTTGCTTTCCTTGATAATTTTTTTTACGGGTGCGGACTCCGGTGATAGAATGGAAATAACACGGTCCGCATTTACCAAATTACCAAAACCTATATTTACTAATTTCATAAACAATCACTCAATATTTTGAATTTGCTCTCTGATTTTCTCAATCTCGGCTTTAACGTCAACAACTTTTCGTGCGATTTCTACATCATTACATTTTGAACCGATTGTATTTGTTTCTCTGTTGATTTCCTGAATCAAGAAATCAAGCTTTCTGCCTACAGCTTCGTCACTTGAAATAAAATCACGAAGTTGAGAAATATGGCTGCGAAGCCTTACTGTTTCTTCTGCAACGGCAACTTTATCGGCATAAATTGCAACCTCTTGTAATAATCTGCTTTCATCAAGGGAAACATCACCCAAAAGCTCGTGAACTCTCTCAACAAGCTTATCATTATATTCCTTAACTGTCTGTGGAGAACGTTCTTCAATAAACGATACTGTATCAAGAATAAATTGGCTGCGAGAATATACATCATCGTACATTCTCTTTCCTTCAACTTTTCTCATTTCAATAAATTTTTCGACAGCATCATCGGCTACAGTTTTAACAAGCTGCCAAATCTTATTTTCGTCTTCTTCAGACTTTCTTACAACAAATACATCCGGAAAACGAGCAACAGTTGACGCACCGAAATCCTCTTTCAAGCCGTAATTATCGCTTAATTCTTTAAGAGCCTTAACGTAAGCTGCTGCAAGAGTATTATTAACAACAACATCTGCACTTTCGGTATTCAGCGCCTCAATCCCTACAAAACATTCAATCTTGCCCCTTGCAACCTTGGAATTTATGAAAGATTTAATTTTATCATCAATGAAACCGTACTGCCTCGGACAGCGGCAAGAAAATTCAAAATATCTGTGATTAACTGATTTTATCTCAACAGTAATCATATATCCTTCAATTTCCTTGCATGCTCTGCCAAAGCCTGTCATAGACTTAACCATTTCAGCTACCTCGAATTATATTTTATATTTTAATATATTATAGATATGTATATATTCAACGTCAAGGGATTGTTAATAGTTTATTTACATTATTAACAAATTGTTTACATAAAAAGAACCACCGATTTGGTGGTTCTTAAAATATTAGTATTTTGATTTGCAAGAGTAATTTGTTTTACCTTTGACGGATCTTTTTAATGTAAAAGTCTTACCCTTTTGAGTAACCTTAAGTTTAACTTTCTTTGGCTTAGCCTTTTGACAGGTATAAAAGGTGCATGTAATTTTGCCGCCTTTAACCGTCATCTTAATTTTAATTGCATACTTAGTATTATTTTTCCATCTGAAATTTTGAACATTGCCTGAAATAGCAGCATCTCTGCCAAGCGGAACATAAGATACCCTTTGGCTGTGCTGATGTCGTTCAACAATTTTCACATTCGAAATAAGCGCAGTGTTAAATACAGTTGAAGCAACCTGGCAAATACCGCCGGCAAGACCCATTGTAGTTGAATTTGAACCGGTAAAAACGTGAGCCTTTTTGTATCCTTTGGCTGCAGTTCTTGAGCCGACTACCTTATTAAAATCAAATGTTTCTCCCGGTTGAATGATAGTACCGTTAATTTTTTTTGAAGCAATCTTCAAATTAGTTGTTCTATCCTTATTGTTTACATAATAAGAATAGTAAGTTGCATATACATTAGAATAATAAGAACTGAGCATTGTGCTTCTGTCGCCGTAATATCTGACGCCGTTATAATTTGTATATGCTCTGACTTTTACATAATATTTTTTATTCTTTTTTAGCTTTTTTATAGCTTTTTTGACAGTTTTCGGATTTTTGATTTTAACTGTTTTTAAGCCTTTTTTGAACTTGCTGTCAGTTGTATATGTAATCTCATAGCCTGAACAATTAACCTTTTTCCATTCAACATTAAGAGTTGTTTTGCTAAGCGTTACCGATGTAAGTTTTACTTTGCTCGGCTTAATAAATGTAAATACGGTATTTCCCGTCTCGCCGTAATAATTTTTATCGCTAACTGTTTTGTACGCTCTTATTTGATAGTAATAAGCAGTCGAATTTTTAAGCGAGGATACCTTGTAAGATGTTTGGTTGCTTGCAACATAAGCTAAATGAACATAAGCATTTTTAGCGCTGTCAAATTTCAATATTTCATAACCTGACACCTTAGAAGCCGCACTCCAGCTGATTACGGCTGAGGTTGCACTGTCTTTTTTTATTGAAACCGAGGCGATTTTTTCAGGTAAAATAATATAAGTTTTTGATATACTGCCGGAATAATTACCTATTCCTGCAATTTTAACAGTAGCAACACCCGGAGCATTATTATTTGAATATGTTGCCATAAAATCAGTATTTTGAATTAAATTATTATGATTATACGCAACATAAACGACAGGCGTTATCGATTGACCATTATAAACAAACGATGATTTTTCTAATGATACCGACACCTTTTTGTCATCAAATTTAAGCGGTGTGATTTTAAATTCCTTGACTGCTGTACCCGAATAATTATTAATACCGGTAATTGTAGCCTTAACTGTGCCCACATCAACATTATTGCTGTATTTTACTGTATAATCCGTATTTTCTAAAAGAGTTATTCCGTTATAGATAACTGCCGGATTTTTAGCTGTGCCGTCATAAACGAAGCTCTGCTGTGAAAGAGATACGTTTGCATCTGTAAGCACCTTTGCATCATCGGCATACGCTGAAAAAGAAAATCCCAGACACAATGCTGCCAATAATACAGATACAATAAAGCTTAAACTTTTTTTCATAATCATTCTCCTATTTATTTTGTCCGTAATAAGCATTTTTTCCATGCTTTCTTCGATAATGCTTATCAAGCAAATACTGTTCAATGCCTATATTAGATTCATCATCAAGTGCGGCAATTTGTTCTGTTTGATAAGCCATTTTTGACACTTCTTCAAGAATCAAAGCATTTTCAACGGCTTTAAACGGATTTTTGCCCCAAGTAAAAGGTCCGTGCCTATGAATTAAAATCGCAGGGCATTCCTCAGGGCTTATCCCCCTGTTCTCAAACTCTTCAACAATAACTTTACCTGTGTTAAGCTCGTATTCGCCGTTAACCTCAGCTTCACTTAATCCCCTTGCGCAAGGAATTGAGCAATTTGCAAAGTCGGCATGAGTTGTTCCGTAAGCGTTAACGTCTCTGCCGGCTTGCGCCCAAGAGCATGCCCAAGGTGAGTGAGTATGAACTATACCGCCTATATCAGGAAAGCTTCTGTAAAGTTCAAGATGAGTAGGTGTGTCGGAGGAAGGGTTTAAATCGCCCTCAACCTTGTTTCCGTTCAAATCCATAACAACCATGTCGGATGCTTTCATATCATCATATGGCACACCTGACGGTTTTATTACAAATAATCCTTTTTCACGGTCAATACCGGAAACATTTCCCCATGTAAGAACAACAAGACCGTATTTCACAAGCTGAAGATTTGCTTTAAAGACATCTTCTTTAAGCTTTTCTAACATTTATGTCATCTCCTTACATACCAAGCTTATATGCAACGTCATTATAGAAAAGTTCTTTTTTGAAAGAATTAATTTCTGTGTTTTTATTTATATAGATAAATTCAATACCCATAATCTCGGCAAAATCTCTCATATGCTCTGCCGTAAGTGAATACGAGAGAACAGAGTGGTGAGCACCGCCTGCATAAATCCAAGCTTCTGCAGAGGTTTGAAGGCAAGGAAGAGGTTTCCAAAGCACACCTGCAACAGGAAGTTTTGGCATATCGTTTACCTGCTCTTTACATTCAACGTCATTAACAATCATTCTGAGCCTGTCACCCATATCAACAAGTGTAACAACAATAGCATTACCTGTCTGCGCTTTAAAAACAAGACGAGCCGGGTCTTCCCTGTCGCCGATGCCGAGAGGGTGCACCTGAATTTTCGGTTTATCAGCTGCAACACTCGGGCAAACTTCAAGCATATGCGAGCCTAAAAGCATTTCATTGCCGGGCTCAAAGTGATATGTATAATCTTCCATAAACGCCGTACCGCCGTTCATATCCTCAGCCATAAGCTTCATAATTCTTGTCATAGCAGCAACTTTCCAGTCACCCTCTGCACCAAAACCGTAACCTTGGCGCATTAAATCCTGTGCGGCAAGACCGGGAAGCTGTCGAAGTTCTTGCAAATCCTCAAAGTTGGTATGAAAAGCACCGAAACCGTTTTCATCAAGGAATTTCTTTATTGCAACTTCTTCCCTTGCCTGATAGCGAACAGAATCTATATTATCAGTTTCAAATTCATAATTATTCTTATATACCTTCATTTGTGCGTCGATTTCATCATCGGTTACAGCGTTGACATACTTAATGATATCTCCTACTCCGTAATGGTCAACCTGCCAGCCGAGTTTGATTTGTGCTTCAATTTTATCGCCGTCTGTTACGGCAACATTTCTCATATTATCCGAAATACGAAGAACACGAAGCTTTCTTGATTCGCTTGCACCTATAGCAGCTCTCATCCAAATTCCCATTTTGTTTTGGAACTGCTCGTCCTTCCAATATCCCGCAATAACCTTAACCTTTTTTCTCATTCTTGCGTGAATATATCCGTGTTCTCTGTCACCGTGAGCAGACTGATTAAGATTCATAAAGTCCATATCAATAGAATCCCACGGAATGTCACGATTGTATTGTGTATTTACGTGAAGATAAGGCTTATTAAGTGCGTTAAGGCCGGCAATCCACATTTTTGATGGTGAGAATGTATGCATCCAAGTAATAATGCCTGCACAATTAGGAGTATTATTTGCCTGCTCAATAACATTTAATATTTCATTTGAGGTTTTAACGCAAGGTTTTGCAACAACCTTACACGGAAGCTTATTACTCCATTCATCACACATATCCAGTGCGTGTGAATTAATGTCGGCAAATATTTCCTCGCCGTAGAGATGTTGAGTTCCTACAATAAACCAAAATTCATAATCTTTAAAAGCCATAATTATTCTCCCTTATATATTTTCAACAGCCGATTTTTCAACTGCCAATGATTTTTTGTAAAGTGTCATATATTTTTCAAAACCGTTTACGTCGTTAATATCCGGCTCGACAGTTGAAATTTCATATTTTGAAAATACTTTATTATCCAAAAATTCTTCAAGTGACAAGCCGAAGTTGTTTTTGGCGTAACTTGCAAGAACTGCAATTCCCCAAGCGCCGCCTTCTCCTGCGGTTGATAAAACCGAAACAGGGGTTTTCATTGCGCCTGCCATAAGTTTTTGACCTACATATTTAGTCTTAAATAAACCGCCGTGACCCATAAGCTTATCAATATCGACATTTTCCTCTTCAAGAATTTCCATTCCGATTTTAAGAGTAGCAATAGCGGAATAAATATGCATTCTCATAAAATTAGCAAGATTAAAATTAGAATTTTCACTTCTTAACACCATCGGTCTTCCATGCAAAAGCCCTGTAACCGGCTCACCTGAAAAATAATTGCTTGATACAATTCCACCGCAATCACTATCGCCCTTTAAAGCTTCATTATAGAGTAAATCGTATATTTCACCTTTAGTCAGTTTATTACCCGAAAGTGAAGAATACTCGATAAAAAGCTTAACCCAATAGTCAAGGTCAGTACAGCAGTTATTGCAATGCACCATGGCAACAGGCTTACCTGTTGGGGTTGTCACCATATCAATTTCTTCATAAACCATTGAAAGCTGCTTTTCAAGAACTATCATTGAAAATATAGACGTACCGGCAGAGATATTTCCTGACCTTTGAGCAACGCTGTTTGTTGCAACCATACCTGTTCCTGCATCACCTTCCGGCGGACACATTAATGCACCTGCTTTAAGCGTACCGCTTGGGTCTAAAATCTTAGCTCCATCTTCAGTTAAAGTACCTGCATTTTCGCCTGCCAAAAGCACTTTAGGTAAAACATCTTTAATATCCCAATCAAACTGCTTAACAGTTTCAAGATTTGAAAATTTATCAAGCATTTCTTGATTATAGTTATTAATATCGCTGTCTATAGGGAACATTCCCGAGGCTTCCCCTATGCCGACAACTTTTTTCCCTGACATCTTATAGTGAATATATCCTGCAAGGGTCGTTATATATGAAATATTTTTAACGTGCTCCTCATTATTGAGAATTGCCTGATATAAATGAGCAATGCTCCAACGTTGAGGTATATTAAAATTGAATAAGCTTGTCAATTCCTGTGCCGCCTGTGCTGTGGTTGTATTTCTCCAAGTTCTGAAAGGGACAAGCAAATTATCGTCCTTATCAAACGCCAAATAGCCGTGCATCATAGCAGAAAATCCTATTGAAGAAAGCGAAGTGATTTTAGAAGAAAACTTATTTTCACATTCATCATTAAGTGACTTATATGCCGCTTGTAAACCATGCAAAATATCATCAATGCTATAGGTCCAATATCCTTCAACAAGTTTGTTTTCCCAATCGTGGCTGCCGGTTGCCAAAACGTTAAATTCATCATCAATTAATATTGCTTTAATTCTCGTTGAACCAAATTCAATTCCAAGGCATTCACTGCCTTTAAGTTTAAAGTTACTCATAAAATATCTCCAGAACAAAGTATACATTAAATCAAAATAATTTTACAATATTAATTTATATTTTTCAAGTAAAATATAGTATATTTATATAAAATAATCAAATTCTATCTTAATTCTATTAATCTACAAGAATACAATACAATTGAAATAAAAAATAATTTGAAAAATTAATAATACGAACACTTTTTTGTTTGATAATGCAGATTAAAGCAAAATACAGTCAGAGGCAAGCTTACCTCTGACTGTACCATTCGTAGTTATTTTATTTGGTTATCCCAACATTTGACAAAGAGTCGTTTATATTGATTTATTTATTAATCTGCTTTGAATACTTAGCGAGATAAACTGTTCTCATAAGGAAACACTCTGCTTTTGGAACAAAGTGAGGACGATTAAAGATTGAAACGTCAATCTGAGCCTCGCAACCCTTTTCCATAATAAGATCAAGAGCCTGCATATCGCCGTCACTGTTACCTGTGACAATAGCGCCGTTACCCTGAATAAGAACTGCATTTCTGCCGCCAATTGCCTTGCCTATTTCCTTAGCACATTCGTCTGTATCACCGTCAATCCACGGAACACATTTAACGTCAACACCAACGATTTGAGCAAAGTCATCAATCATAGGATACATTGTTTCGTCAAGACAGGAAACAGCAACCTCATACGGATTTGCAACATGCTTAATCATTGTGCAACTCTGGCTTGAATAAATAGCTCTATGAATTTTTGCACACTTTGGAGCAATACCGTTAATAGCAAGACCTGTTGTCATATCGACGTCAACTTTTTTGCCACCGTCATATGTAAGAGTAAATATATTACCGTTTCTTACAGAAGAACCAAGATCACAAATTGCTTCAGGCATCTTGCCTGACTCTTCCTTATTAAGGAAGAAATTAAGTTTGTTATCAACAGAATATGTTTTATCCCAAGAATGACGAAGATAATTATCCTTAATTACCTTTTCGCAACATTTTTCAAGAGCGTCTGCTACCTCAAATGCCTGTTCAAAACTTTCTCCGAGGCAAAGAGTACCATGATGCATAAGCATAAATGCACGACAGCTTGGGTTCATCATCATACATTTTTCAACTTTCTTACGAAGAGGGTTTGTTGTAGACATAGCATATTCGGCAACAGGTACACAGTCGCCTAAAACAGGCTTGAATTCATTATATACATTTTTAATTTCCATACCTGTAATGCTGACAATAGTCGCAGCCTTTTGGTGAGTATGAATAACGAAATTAACAAGCGGATGATGCTTATATGCATCAGCGTGAATACCCTTTTCACTTGACGGTTTAATATCTCCCTCGTGTGAACAGTCATCAATATTAACAACAACAACCTCATCAGGTGTAAGCGTATCATATGCTCTGCCTGACGGTGTGATAACAAACTGAGTATCGCTGATTCTTGCAGAAACATTACCCCAAGTACGAGCGATAAGACCTGTTTCAAGAAGCTTTTTACCTGCTTCAACGACTAACTTCTTAGCTTCTTCAACATCGTAAGCCATAGATTTTCTCCTTAATTTTAAATATTATATAAATGCACGTAAAGGGAGCAAGTATACGCCTGCTCCCTTAAAGCTATTGATTAATAATCAATCTTTTCGCACTGAGAAAGAACCTTATCAAATCTCTTGATGCATTCGTCGATATCTTCTTCAGTGTAAGCACTTGAAGTGTAAAGACGAGAACCTGCAAGAGTTACAAGACCCTCAGCCATATAAGCAGCACCCATATACTGCATTTCAGTCTGACGAATACCGGTTTCCTTAAGAACTGACGGAATAGTCCAAGGTTTTCTCCAATTAATTCTAAAGTGCATTGTAGCAACAGTATGAAGCTGGCAAATAGAGCCAATGTTGTAGCAAACAAACGGAAGATCATACTTCTTGATTGACTTGTTAATACCCTTAACAAGTCTGTCAGCCATCTGACCTGCAACTTGACACGCATTTCTCTTTTCAATTTCAGTAATTACAGTATAACCTGCAACACAAGAAATAGGAGTAGCAGCCATAGTACCGCCGCACATAGCCTTATGAATCTTCTTGCCTTCAGCCTTATCAAGACCTGCACACCTTTCTTCGACGCAGGAAGAGAGCCATCCATCCTCCGTATAGGATGCTGCCC
>DAVZKM010000054.1:0-10257 GCA_052272245.1 Eubacterium sp. | reverse complement strand
GTATTATCAAGAATATTCTTTCCGTCTCTCACTCTTAAAAATCCGGCGCATTGTTCAAACGCTTTAGGTCCTAATTTTGACACTTTTTTCAGTTCGGAGCGTTCGTTAAACCGTCCGTGCTCTTCACGGTACAAAACGATATTTTTTGCAACCGCACTGCTGACTCCGGCAACTCGAAAAAGAAGTTGCGGCGAGGCGGTATTAAGGTCAACGCCGACCGAGTTAACGCAGTCCTCAACAACACCGTCAAGTGCGGCGTTAAGTTCTTTTTGCGGCATATCGTGCTGATACTGACCGACTCCGATAGCCTTAGGGTCAATCTTAACGAGTTCCGCAAGCGGGTCTTGAAGTCTGCGGGCAATGCTGACGGCACTTCTCAGGCTGACATCAAACTGCGGGAATTCTTCGGCGGCAAGTTTTGACGCACTGTAAACCGATGCGCCTGCCTCGCTGACAACCATATATGTTATTCCGCAGTCAAGTTCCTTAATTACATCAACGGCAAAAACCTCTGTCTCGTGAGAGGCGGTACCGTTGCCTATGGCGAACATTTTTACATTATATTTTTTAACAAGCCGCTTGATAGTATTCTTTGCCTCGACTGTTTTCTTATGCGGAGGGGCAGGATAGATAACGCCCGTATCAAGCACCTTTCCCGTCTCGCTGATTACCGCAACCTTACATCCTGTTCTGTAACCCGGATCAAGCCCGATGGTAACATTCCCCTTAACCGGCGGCTGCATAAGAAGCTGTCTTGTATTTTCGGCAAACACCTTTATAGATGCCTCGCTTGCCTTTTCGGTCAATTCATTTCTTATCTCTCTTTCGATTGATGGGAAAATAAGCCTCGTATACGAATCATCAACTGCATCTCTCACCAAATCCGTGCAGGCGTTGCTGTTTTTGCAATGAATATTAAAGAGCAAATCGGTAGCGATTGTTTTGTCAAAATCAATGCTGACTTTAAGTTTGCCCTCCTTTTCACCCCTATTCATGGCAAGCACACGGTGACCTGCGATTTTTTTAACGCTTTCGCTGTAATCGGCGTACATATCATAAACGCCGAGGTCGTCCTCTGTGCCTTTTGAAGTGATAAGTGCGTGATTTTTTACCGCATAGCGAATCAATTTTCTGCCCTCGGCATCGTCGGAAACCTGCTCTGCAATTATATCCTTTGCGCCCTGAAGTGCGTCCTCAACGCTTTTAACCTCATCACTTAAAAAAGCCTCGGCAAGCATTTCGGGAGACTGAGTTCCATTTTCCCGGGCATAGATTTTTTCAGCCAGCGGAGCCAATCCCAGAGCCTTTGCGACAGAAGCCCTTGTTTTTCTCTTTGGTCTGAACGGACGATAAATATCCTCAAGTTCCGTCAGAGTTTTTGCGTTTTCTATACTCTGTCGAATTTCATCGCTCATCATTTCCTGCTCTGTTATTGAGGCAATTATCTTTTCCTTTTGTTCCTCAAACGAACGCAAATATGCCAGTCGCTCGCTCAACTCTCTGAGCAACTGATCATCGAGCGAACCGGTCGCTTCCTTTCTGTATCGTGCAATAAACGGTATCGTATTTCCTGCATCAATTAATTCAACCGTGTTTTTAACCTGCCACGGCTTGAGTGAAAATTCCGATTCAATCTGTCTTAAAATATCCATATAACACCTTTTGATTTATGCTTTATTTATCGTCTATTATATCATCTTTATTTTCGTTTTTCGAGTCGTTTTTTGATTCTTTTCTTTTTTCTGCTCTTGATACCGCTTCGGCAATCGCAAAGAGCAAGATGCCAAGACCTATTATGACAAGTCCGCCGATTAAAACCGCTTTCGCCACGGGTGAAAAGCCGCTTTTGCCGTGATAAGATACATCATCACTCAAATAATTGCCCGAAAAATCAGCCGAATTTTCATCCGACTGTGACTCATAATTTTCAGTTGTCTGTTTCTTCGCACCGGATTTAGATGACGAACTTTTTGCGCTTGATTTCTTGGTGGTTGACTTTGACGATTTTGTTGATTTTTTCTTTGCCGCAGACTGCTTTGTTGTCTTTTGCGAAGAAGATTTGGCGGCAATTGTCGGCAAGTAAGTTTCAAGCGTCAGCGGTTTTGAACTAAAAAGATTGTACAGCCTGCCGTCAACTGCGATTTTCAGAGCAAAATCGTGAGTGGTAACCTTGTCTTTAATGTCCATTATAACCGCCACAATCGCATGTCCCGTTGTAAATTCGTCAGCCTTGCTTTCTATGTCAAAATATTTTTCAGCCGCATCGTCGTTATAACTTACACCGGAATTATCCACCGTAAAATCGTAAGAACCCTGCGTTGACGAAACGCTGAAAATTACAGAAATAACGCTGTTCTCGGTTATTCCGCTTTCATTCAGATTAAATAAAAAATAGGCGCTTGATTCTTCGGTGAAATAGTTGAGCGAACCGCTAAGCTCGCCCATAGCACCCTCACAATCAATCGCCTCGGCGTTAATATTACTCTCGTCCCAACTGGAATAATCGAGATAGTTTTTATCATAGGAATATGCAAAAATCGGTTGCATCGGCAACACGGCAATCAAAACAAGAACAGCTATGAACGACAAAATCATCTTCGAAGTAAAGCACCGACGCCACTGATTTTCATAACAATTCATATCAAATTTTCCTTCAAATATTAACTTTATTTGCCGCCTTTCGACAGCATTCGTATTTTTATGTTATATTAATTTTATTTTACCGTCAATACTAAAAACTCACTTTATAACGCCGCAAGATAAACTTTGTAGCAACGCACAATTATCACATAAGCGTTTTGGTGATTTTGCACAAATCCAGTACGCAACTTGCGTAAAACAAATGTTTTGCAAAATTAAACCATTTAATTTTGTTTAATAGAGTTCAAACAATAATGCAAAAAATTAGCACAGATACAAACGCATCAATACTGATCTTTTAATATTGAATATTCGCTTTAAATTTAATTTATTTATATATAAAATAATTTCATTTGACAAACCGATTCATATTTTCAACTTATTTTTTATTGCCCATAAATAATTCTTAAAAAAAGTCTGAACTTTCTTTAAAAATGTGGGCTTTACTGCTTTTTCTACTAATTCGGAAAAATCCATACTATCAATATTATCAAAGAAGAACTGTCGCTTTCGAGGCTTAACAGGACATTTGTGTATTGCTGGATTAAATTTTATGGCTTCTTCAAATTTAATTTCTTTAAAATTTAACGAAGCATTAACAACATCAAAAAGATATTTGCCTTTTTGAGAGTTAATAACAACAAATGATGTGCCTTTATCATCAAACATATCAGGCACAATATGCATTTCCCCCCACAAATCTGCCAATGTTATATCACTATTTCTATTTATAGATTTTGAATAACAGGAAAAACAAGAATTACGTAATGACACATTTTTTAAAAACGCCTTCATATATAAATCCTTTGCATGTGTCATACTATAACTATTTCCGTTCTCAAAAAATAAAGCAGATCTAAACCTTATCCATCCATCCTCTTTAGAGCGAAAAGTTGGTAATTTTGTTTTAGATAAAGATGAACCATTAAGAATTTCTTGATACTCCAGATATTTTTTCCAAACCTTTGGAGATGGCACGCCATGGCAAATAATATCTAGAGTATATAAATTGTCATAATCTTTCCTTAAGAAATGAAGTAACCCATCAATTTGACAAGGCGTACCCGAAAACAAAACCTTTATACCGGCATCAAGCAATTCTTTAGCTTGAATGTAAGAATCACCGATAACACTTTGAACATATTTCGAGCCTCTAAGTTTTGACAAATCATTAGTATTATCTACTGCCATATGCACAACATTTAATTCATCATCAAATCCTACACCAAATACAACCCCGTTTTGTGATATTATCCATTCTGCAATAAGCGAAAATATTCCGCCTGAACTTGACTGCATACGAACTGCATCATTCAAATTATTACAGGCATAAGCGACAATAGGCTCATTCTCATTTGTAATCGGATTCAAAATCTGACAAGATTTATCACACAAGTCACAACCAATGCATTTATTCTCATCTACTATCGGATACAAAAATCCTTCATTATCTTTTTGCATAGTTATAGCAAATTTGGGACACACCGACATACAAGCATGACAACCGGAGCACAAACTTTTATCAACAATATTAATCATACTTTTTTACCTTTTTTAAAGCCTTATTAATTGGCTTCTTTATTAAATCTTTTTCATATTTATTCATACCAATAAACCACTCTGAAACACAGTATATTAACGAATAAGTCAAGATCGAACTAAACAAAATTATAATTGAATTAAGATTAACAAATTTAACTATTAGAAAACCAGAGATAATTGGAATAATAAGTCCTCGTGCCTGCTGTAAAATTGATTTCCAAAAATAGATAATATCAATATTAATTTTTTTATGATAATAAATATTCATTACTAAACCATTAGCAATAATAAGAGAAATTGCTGTGCCAATAGCACTTCCTGTTGCACCATATTTCTGACATAAAACTATTGATAAAACCAAATTGATTATTGCCATAAAAGAATACACAACCGACCTAAACTGATGCATATTTTTAGCTCTTTGAATTTCGATACCAAGATTTTGTATAAGAGAAATTGAAGAAGAAAGAACAATTAAAACAGCGACATAATAAGAATCCTCATAACCCGGACCAGCCCAAAAATTCAATATAAAAGCCTTCCCAAAAAACACTATTCCAGAAGCGATTAAGCCTAAAATTAAAAACTGAATTCTGCCAACACGAGTAAATAAATCAGTTAATTGGCTTTTTTGAGCATTTAAATTTGTTTTTGTTTGATTTACAATTCTATGTATTCTTGGAGTAAAAACTCCTGATACAGCTGTAGAAAACTGCATGTAATAGTTATACAAACTATAACCCACTGAATAAACGGCAACCATCGTTGTACCTTTAAATCTAGCCAGCAAAAGTTTGTCTATATTCCAATTAATTTGATCAACAATCATATTAATAGCTATAAAAGCAGAATATGCAAACAAGCTCTTAAACAAACCTTTTTCGAAATTTCTAAAATAGAACTTTGTTTTTATAAATTTAAATACATATACGCACTGAATAATATCCGAAAGCAATGATAAAATAACGGCAGACACTACCAAACCAATTGACTTAAAACCAAGAAGCAAAAGCGGAACATTTATCAAAGGCGAAACTACTGTTGTTATCATAGATATTGATTTCAAAATAACAAAGCGCTCATGGGCAGTAATAATATTTCTTATAACCGTCATCAAAAATGATAAAGTCATATTTAATGTCATAAAGAGCATAAGTATCCTTGCTTTTGAATACTCTTCTTGATCCAAACCGGTGCTGAAAATAAAATTCAAATTAAAAGACAATATTATCCCTCCAACAAACGCAACAAGAGCTATTATTGAAAAAATAATCAAAAACAAACCATTTAAACTATATATTTTTTCTTTTTCATTATTTACCTTATATTTTGCATAATATCTAATATAGCCACTGCTAAAGCCAAGATTAAGCAAAGAAAAAACTCCAATTGTAGATGAAACAGTATTATATAATCCATACTCACTTTGTCCTAAAGTTTTTATCATAAACGGAGTATAAATCAGTCCAATTATAATACCTAGGGCTGTTTGACCATAAGTCAACAATGAGCCCCATTTTAACTGGTTTACATTACTTTTCATTTTGCTTTATAGTCTCCTCTGCTTTTTTTAAATTATCTTTCAGAAATACTATAGACTTTTCTTTTAAAGCATCAATTCCTTCGAAATAATATGACTGTCCTCTTTTTATTTGTTTTTGTAAATACTCCAATGTTTCTTTTTCATCAGTATCACAATAATGATTTTCCATACCAACAAAGCTTAAAAAATCACTTACTCTGACACCTAATTTATCATCATTGTCTCTTCTAAAAGCAAAAACATCTTTATCATAAATAGACGAAAAAACACAAGCATGAAAACTGTCTGTAAACACCATATCCGAATACTTAATTAATGATACAAAATCACTTGGCGATACATTTGAAAGTTTAATATCGCCAAAATCTTTTAAAGGATCATAATTCTTTGACAAATAAGGAATATTAACTAATTTTAAATTATATTTTTTCGAATACGCTTTTGCAACATTTATAGCAGAGAAATTTCTTCCAAGGAAATAGCAAAAAACATATTTTTCTTTTACTATTCTCGAACTACAAATTTTATTCCAATCATTTTTATTTAACAATAAAGTGGGATCAATACAAAGTTCAACCTTTTTTCCTATTGCAGTTTCCAAAACAGAAACTACCGACTGCTCTCTTACGCTTACCGCTTGATATGATGACAAATCCTCCTTAAAAAACTTCTCTTCATCTTCTGTTAATTGATTTGTACCCAAACTTGCAGCATATGAAAATTTGGGTGTGTCGCTCGGCACAAAATTTAAAAAAAAGAAAGGAGAATGAATCTTTGGTACCCAAACAATATCACTACCCGTAATAAAAGCTTGATAGCAAGATAAAGCTTTTTTTATATTTTTCAAATCAAAGAAAGTTTCACTATGAGGTATATTTTCTTTGTTAAACTTTTGTATTGCACTATTTCTATCTTTGTATTTTTTATAATAATCTCTATACTTTAGCCTATTAAACAAAGAGTAAAGCCACACCTTTAGTTCTATTATTTGTTGCTTTGGAAAATGCATTTTTTTATAGTAATCAATAGGTACGCATAATTGTTCTACACAATATCCGTTTTGCTCAATAAACTTGCATAAAGCATACGCCTGTAAATTTCCACCATAATTATTTGAATTATAATAATGTGTAACTATACCAAATCTCATAATACTAACTCCAAAACTAAATTTTATATAAGCATTATAAAAACAGATTTTTCAGAATCTATACAAAATATTATTAATCTAAAATTATAAAAACGAAAATAAAAAATCAACTACTAAACAGGGTTAAATTTATGCATAAATTAAGTATTTTCCGCTACTGATACATAAAATCAAATTATACTATACTTTTCCATTTACATACCGCTTCAGAAAATTTGTACTCACGCCAAAAGCCTATAAACTTTTTCTATTTCTTCTGCATTACCCTTTTTCTCCGCTTTCAAATATTCAACTACAGAATTTCTTAATTTATCATCATTTATCATTCTTTCAATTCCCGCAGCAATCGCTTGCGCATTCATTTCAACAACTAAGCCGTTCTTTTTCTGAATCATTTGATTATATACGCAGTCAAATTCAGTGGTAACACAAGGCTTGTTTAATATTCTTGCCTCGGCAAGAGTCAAACAAAAACCCTCAGAGCGATATGTTTGAACATATATATCAGCTGCATTCATATACTTATATGGGTTCGACTGTGCACCCAAAAGAAAAAATTTGTCTTCCAGTTTTCTATCCTTGATTTATTCTTCAAGATTAGTCCTTTCAGGTCCTTCACCTACAGCAAACCAATGCACATCATAGCCTTTATCAACAAAAAAACTGCATATTGCAATATCGCTATTATTTTTTGCATTTTGATATAACTTTTCAAATTGGTTAGGATGACAATAATCATCCGAATCTGCAAATCCTATATACTCACCCGTTGCAATTTCTATTCCCTTGTTTCTCGCTCTTGCAGGGCCCCCATTTTCAAGATGTAACACCTTTATATTAGAATTATTTTTTGCAAATTCATCACACAAACTTCCACTATTATCTGAAGAGCCATCATCAATCAAAATTAACTCAAAGTCCTCAAACGTTTGATCAAGTATCGATTCAACACATCTGTTTAGATATTCTTCAACATTATAAACCGGAACTATTACACTTATTTTAGGCTTATTTTCCATTGCTTAACCCTTTCGTTTTCGATAATAAATATTCTAAAATTTATAAATATAATCCATTCAATTTCTTGGGACAAGCTTTGGCTTAACATCTCAATAAAACGGAATATTATAAGGATTTATAATGTTTTTATTGTCCTCTTGAAGAAAGAAGATAAAATCTCCCTCTTTTTTAATCTTTTTTTAGCTTTTTTCATTTGCTAATTACTCATTTGATTGATTCATAATATCATTAGATTATTATTTAAAAGTTAATTTTTGTATATCGTTCTTGACAGAAACTCATAAAACAATTTTTGAAGCGTTTTTACTTTATTTAACCTGTGACACATTTTCATTATTACAGAAGTATTTTTATCGTATTTGATAACTTTTTTATAAAAATCATCATTCAAAATAAAATCTATAGGCTCATTTTTTTTAATTAATGATAAAATTAAAGAATGAACATTGTATAAAAACATCATATAATATATATTTTTATCAATTTCAAATCCAAACTTATCCATCTTGCTGTTCAATATAAGGCGTGATTGCTTCCACTCGTCATAAAAATTGGGATCCATTCTTTTCATTATACTTTTTTGATTTGCTTGACAATAGTAATACAAACCATCCGGTATGGAGACAATGCAATTAGCACGCTCGTATAAATAAAAGTTGAACCACCAATCTTCTCCACGGTAAATTGACTCATCAAACCTATTAGTATGTATAAAAGAGTTCTTGTAAACCTTATTACAAGGAGATGGTAAGCACTCTTGCTGTCCCAAATAAATTCGTTTAATAATGCCATCCACAACTTCTTTATTGGTAGAATATTTAGGAAGAAGATTATGATTTACTTTTTTAAAAGTTCCGTTTCCATAATCGTTTATATAACCACATATTGCCATATCAGCATCATCAGATTTACAAACATTTATTAGTTTTTCATACATTGTTTTATCAATATAATCATCACTATCAACAAATCCGATATATTCACCTTGAGCAATATCCAATCCGGTATTACGTGCCGAGCTTGGACCTGAATTTTCTTTGTCAATCACAATGATTCTTTTATCTCGCTCTGACATGTTTTTTAAAACAGAAAATGTCGAATCTTTTGAACCATCATTAACAGCAATAATTTCAAAATCCATAATGGTCTGTTCTAAAATTGAATTTATGCATTTTTCTATTGTACTTTCACAATTATAACAAGGTATTATTACACTTAATAACATATTGAATCCTCAATTATTTTTTTACGATTTTTAATTCTACCAATTTTGAAAATATTACTTCTTTCCACGATATAGGAACATACTTCTTAACCATACTTTTAAAAGACATTTGATTCAAATCCTTATAAAACTGATTTCGTTCTATAGGTCTTTGCGTTGAAGAATATTCAGACCTGTTATATTTAACAGCATCTTCATAAGATACTTCTACACATTTACATTTATCAATTATGTTTTCTAATAATTTTTCTCCTTTAGCGGTTCTTGTAATTACCAAAGAAGTACCTTTGTTATCATCTATGATTGGCAATACTTCTCTTATTCCCCAAAAATCTCCAAGAGTAATGTCAGCACAATCGTTCTCTTTAGTTTTACAATTATAACACGATTCTCTCAAACAAAAATCCCTTAAAAACATTTGCATATAAGGATCTTGATCTTTAGAATACCACTTTGTCTGTCTATCTGTAATTAAGCTCATTCCAAAATCAGTCCAACCTTTTTTCTTATCTCTAAAATTAATTTCTGTAATATCTTTCTTTGGACAGATGTATTTTAAATATTTTAATAATAACACATTAGAAGGCACTCCATGGCAAATAACATCAACAAGATATAAGCTATCATATTTTTCACCTAAAAATGCTTGTAACCCACTAATTTGACAAGGTGTACCAGAAAACAAAACTTTTTGTCCATCTTTTAAACACTTTTTTACATTGATAAATGTTTTACCGATATTGCTCTGAGCGTATTTTGATCTCATTATTTGGTCTAAATTTTCTTGTTTATCAATTATTGTATGAATTATAGATTGAGTATCAATATCAAACTTTGCTCCAAAAACAACTCCGCCACATTTTAAAATATGATGTGCCAATAATGCAAAAACACCACCTGAAGAACTTTTTAATCTTGTATCTATATCTTCATTTATACATGCATAGGCTCTTTTTTTAACAATTTCATTATTGTTAACATTTACAATTGGACAGCTGTTTTC
Organism: Eubacterium sp.; assembly: GCA_052272245.1. GTDB lineage: Bacteria > Bacillota > Clostridia > Oscillospirales > Acutalibacteraceae > Eubacterium_R. The sequence goes on along the minus strand of DAVZKM010000054.1, from coordinate 134 downwards.
GCATTTTTTGCATCCAATACAAGTATCCATTATTGGTAGCCTTGCGCATGTTTATGTTGAACGTACCAAGTGAGGTCTTCACCTTGTACACACCGTTCTTGGCGGCAACGAGTTTGGCAGTCATGCCCATGAAA
>DAVZKM010000053.1:0-10353 GCA_052272245.1 Eubacterium sp. | reverse complement strand
AAAATCCGAAACTGTTACCGATGATAACAAGTTTCGGATTATTCTTTATTGGTGGAGATGGCGGTAATCGAAACCGCGTCCAAAATCAGCTTACCAAGGGTTCTACGAGTGTAGTTTATCGTTTAAGTTATCCCCTCACGTATCGGCGACAAACAGCCTATACGCTACGGTATCCTCTAATACCTGACGAAAGCCGAGGCGCTCTCTCGTTCATGTTCGCCACTAAGTCGACGCTCTGTCCAAAGCCGTGGCTCTCTTTGGGAGAACGCAAGCTGCTAATTACGCAGCAAGAGCTACTGATCTATTGTTGTCAGTTAATTTTAAAGTGTTACTTTTATAGAGGTGCAACTCCTCTACTCGCTGACCAAGGCTTGCCGACCCTGTCGAAATCCTTTCATCCCCATATATTATTGCTTCAAATAGTGGTTATATGAAGCCTTATAGTAGCTGCGGATATAGCCTGCCCTTGCAAGGACGACATAATCCTCTGTTTTTTTATTATAATAAACGGTATCACCGTTTTCAATAGTTTTATGAATTGATTTTTTATCCAAAATGACCGAGTTTGCCTTTTTGAGATAAGATTCAACGTCACGGCATCCTACGTCATCCTTATGCTTATAAAAATGATTAATCAAATTTTCGGCATCGTAGAAATTGAATTTATACTTATTGCTAAACGATACGTCATAGCACTTATAGCTTTTAACGCAGCACAAGAAAACGATTGATATCAAAGCTGAGGCTGACATAATTATTATAGGCAAAGCGCCTGTAAAAGTATGTGCCGCAAAATCAAAATAAGCAATAGCTACGGCAAGCGCCAGGAATATAACGAAGAAAAACAAATTAATGCTATGCTTTTCACTATATGTCACTATATATTTGCCGCTGTTTTTATCACGGCAAGACTTACATCTTTTAGGCAAATCAAGACCCTTTGAGTAATAAAAATCCATTTCGCTTTGCGACAATTCAAATGTTTTGCCGCACTGAACACACATGATTTTCATCGTTTACCTTTCAATTCACGTTCAATTGCACGGTCTGAGTCCTTTTTAGCTTGAACCGCACGCTTATCGTAAAGCTTTTTACCCTTGCAAAGACCTATTTCAAGCTTAGCCCTGCCTTTAAAAATATAAAGTTTAAGCGGAATAATTGAAAGTCCCTGCTGCCGGCTTGCGCCGAAAAGCTTCATTATCTCTTTTTTATGAAGAAGAAGCCTTTTTTTACGCATAGGGTCACGATTAAAACGATTACCCTGCTCATAAGGCGAGATATGCATACCTATAACGAACATTTCGCCGTCATCAACCGAGCAAAAGCTATCCTTAAGATTAACTCTGCCGTTTCTGATAGATTTAATTTCTGTGCCGAAAAGTTCTATCCCCGCCTCATATGTTTCCAAAACAAAATAGTCGTGATAGGCTTTTTTATTATTTGCGATTATTTGCTTTTGATTTTTATCCAAGTCTATCACTCCTTTTAAACTAAATTAGACTTCTGCCCTCAAGAGCACGGGAAAGCGTAACCTCGTCTGCATATTCAAGGTCTGCGCCGACAGGAACACCATAAGCCAAACGGCTGACGGTAATGCCCATAGGCTTAAGCAAACGGCTGATATACATTGCAGTCGCCTCACCCTCAACAGTCGGGTTAGTAGCCATAATGACCTCTTCAACCTCTCCGTTTCCAAGCCTTGAAACAAGTTCTTTAATACGAATTTGGTCAGGACCTATATTATCCATAGGCGAAATAGCACCGTGCAAAACGTGGTATGTACCGTTATATTCGTGGGTTCGTTCTATTGCGGCAACGTCACGAGGGTCTTGAACAACGCAAATTGTGCTTTTATCTCGTGTTTTGCTCTTACAAATAGGGCACAAATCATCATCGGCAAGGTTGCAACAAACTTTGCATTGCTTGATTTTAGTATGAGCGTCGGTAATTGCCTGTGCAAATTCACGAGCCTGCTCATCCGAAAGACCGAGAACATAAAAAGCCATACGCTGAGCTGTTTTATGCCCGATACCCTGCATACGCTCAAATTGGTCTATTAAATTTTGAAGCGGTGCAAGGTCAAAGCTCATTTTGTTACCTCTGTAATTAGAAATATAATGTTATTATAAAGTTTAAACTTAAAGTCCCGGGATATTAAGACCGCCGGTAACCTTTTCAAGCTCACGCTCCGATTCTTCATCAATTTGGCGCATTGCTTCATTGAAAGCGGCTACAAGCATATCTTCAAGCATTTCAACATCCTCAGGGTCAACGACCTCAGGGTTGATGCCGATTGCCTTAATTGTGTGGTCACCCTTAGCGGTAATTTCAACCATACCGCCGCCTGAAGTAACAACGTATTCTTTTTCTTCAAGTTCTGCTTTTTTGTTTTCAAGATTTTCTTGCATTTTTTGAGCCTGACGGAGCATATTTTGCATATTTTGCGGTCCGCCGCCCATTCCTTGAGGAAGTCTTGCTTTCATAATTAATTCTCCTATATTTTATTCAAAATTTATTTTAATATTATCCTCTGCCTGATGAATTAAATCCTCAAGCAAATCCCTTTTAGGTGCGTCTGTTGCTTTCTTTTTAAATATTCCAAGCTTATAGCTTTGACCCGTCACATCATAAAGCGCCTGCCTGATGGCCTTTGAATAAGTCGGAGTTTTCAAAAACTGAATGATAGTCGGATTAGGGCTGTCAATCAGGAAATACTCCCCTCTTATATATCCTTTTGAACCTGCAAGAACACCAAACAAAGCGATGTTTTGCTTATGAATAACGTCCATAAAATCGTCCCACTGCTCAAAGAGATATTGACCGGTATCACCTTGCGGTGGCTTAGGCACGTCCTGCTTTGACACTTCCGGCATCATCTCAGGCACACTTTGAGCCACATTTTTGGCGGCAGGCTGAGAAATCGGTGCAGGTGATTGAGCCTTTGGTTCTTCTGTTTTCACGGTAGGCGGTGCAACACTGTGCACATCTTCACATACATGCGGCTTAGGCGCTTCAACAGACGCAACCGTTTGCTGCGGCTTAGCCTTAACTGCAACCCCACGTGAAACGGCACGTTCAAGCTTAGATATTCTGTCAATAATCGAATCCATATTAACATCAAGTTTAGGCTCGCAAAGTTTAACAAAAGACATTTCAATCTCAACCCTTGCATTAGCACCCGACTTAATTTTAGTCAAGGTGTCCTGAAAAAGGTCAAGCGCATAAATAACATTTTCAAGTGTAAAGCTTTCCGCCGAGGAAACAATAGAATTATATTCATCATCGGTGCAAATAATCAAGCCACGGCTGTCCTTAACGGTTTTAACAATAAGGAAATTACGAAGATGATTAATCATTTCAACGCAAAGGCGCTCCATATCATAGCTGTTTTGATAAAGTTCTGAAATGACTGACATTGCAGATGAGCTGTCCTGATTATTAATACAGTCGGTAAGCTTATAAAGCGCTTCTCTGCCTGCCAAACCTGCTACCTCGCTTACAAGCGCAGAATCAATTTTTTTGCTTCTGCCGGCGCACTGGTCAAGAATTGAAAGACCGTCACGAAGAGCACCGTCGGCAATACGAGCAATAAGAATTGCGGCATCGTCGCTAAGCTCCATCCCCTCAAGTTCGGCTACCTGTTTAAGCCTTATCGACATTGTCTCGGGCTGAATACGTTTAAAATCAAACCTTTGACAACGTGAAAGAATAGTTGCGGGAAGCTTATGAACCTCAGTAGTGGCAAGAATAAATATTACGTGAGCAGGCGGCTCTTCAAGAGTTTTAAGAAGAGCGTTAAATGCTCCTGTTGAAAGCATATGAACCTCGTCAATAATATAAACTCTGTATTTACCCCTACTTGGTGTGTAATTAGCTTCTTCTCTTAAATCACGGATATTATCAACGCCGTTATTTGAAGCGGCATCAATTTCTACTACATCATAAATAACACCGTTATCAAGCCCCTTACAAACCTCACATTCATTGCACGGTTCGCCGTCAACGCTGTTTTCGCAATTGACTGCCTTAGCCAAAATCTTAGCACATGTTGTTTTACCCGTACCACGAGAGCCCGTAAAAAGATAAGCGTGAGCAATTCGACCCTCTTTAATTTCGTTTTTAAGCGTAGAGGTGACGTGCTCTTGACCGTAAACATCAGCAAAAACCTTAGGTCTGTACTTACGATACAACACCTGATACATATACACATCACTCCCGCTAATCAAAATTAAATAAATATAATTAAAAGGCAGAAGCAGCTTATTTCATAATGTAACGCACAGACTTGTCTGCGGCACACAGAATAATCCACTTATTGCTGCTCGGTTCCCCGCCTGACAAGGTTCGTAGCATCCCGTTGCACAGGGCCCGTACGCTACACTATGAAATAAGGAATAACCCCTACCTTTTGTGCTAATATTATACTACATATTTATTCAGAAATCAAGACTTTTTCTATCTCTGCAAAATAAATATAATGAAAATCTTTTTCCGGATACCATTTATCCTCTACTGTATCGTCAATAAATTCCTTAGGGTCAAACTTACTCTTTGCCATTTTTTTACAAACAAGAACAAGCTTTGCCTCGTCAAAGTAAGGCGCTGCCTCGTCAAAATTAGGTGTAAGGCCGCAAGCCTCGGTTTTATTTACATCTCTGCCGCTTTTTGAACCGCAAACACCGTGAACAGCCTGCTTTTTATCAAGAGAAAAGAAACTCAAAGTAAAATGGTCAAAAGCGTTCATAAATTCCTCTGTATATCTTTGAGGGCGGATATAAACAGTAACGCTGTCCTTACCCCAAAGCTCGCCTATAGCACCCCAAGAAACAGTCATCATATTATATTTTTCGCTGTTGCCTGCGGTTACAAGACCCCAATTGTTTTTTAGCAAATCAACCATATTTTCCTTGATATCGGTTGCTTTAATTTCTTTAAACATAAAATCACCTACTATAATTTCAATAAAAAAGGGACTGCATAACAGTCCCGATTTTTAATTTTATTTAATAATCTCAAATCTCAGCTTATTTAATAAACTTGATAAGCTCTAATGCGGCATTAACATCGCCGTCAACCTTAAGCTTACCTGTTGTGAAAGCAATTACAGGGTCAAGCTTGCCGTTAATAAGCTTTGTGAAATTAGTTGCATTAACGGTAAGTATTGCATTTCTGTCATAATACTCATAAGGCTCAATATGAACCTGACCGTCCTTAATTTCAATATAGAAAATACCCTCAACCTTACCGATAAGGTTAATCTGGAAAGCAAGAGTACCTGAAACAGAAGAAACGTCTGCGTTTAAAAATTTCTTTCTTGTTGCCTGAACAACTGAATCATAAGTCATTGCCATAATAAAAACCCTCCAATATATCTTTTCTTACCTCTCTTAACTATCATTATATCACACTTGTCAAGCCATATCAAGAAAATTAATTGTATAAAATTTCGCAAATTTCTTTATTTTTTGCGCTTATAGAATTTTATTTGAATAATTCATTATTTTAGACAAAAATTATAAGTGGTGATATAAAATGATGTTTTTAAAAGCATTTATAGTAGGCGGCTTGATATGCGTTATCGGTCAACTCTTGATTGACTTAACAAAGCTTACACCTGCAAGAATACTTGTTTTATTCGTTTGCGTCGGTGTGCTCCTCGGCGGACTCGGAATTTATCAGCATTTAATTGATTTCGCAGGAGCAGGAGCAACAGTTCCGCTGACAGGATTCGGCGCTGCGCTTGCAAAAGGAGTTAAAGAGGCAATACAAAAAGACGGCTTTTTGGGAGTTGTTGCAGGTCCGCTTCAAGCCTGCGCAGTCGGAGTAACCGTCGCAATGCTCAGCGCCCTCGTCGTTGCCCTAATTTGCCGTCCTAAGGATAAAGGGTGAATAAAAAAACAGAGGTTGTTTCATTTTAGTGAAACAACCTCTTTAATGTATGTAATATTAAATTACTCGCCCTTCATTTCAAGGAGCTTTGCTTTGCCTTCAAATGAATCCTTAGAAAGCTTAATTGAATCAAAGATTGCAGCCTCGATATCGTCAGGAGTACAGCCGAGTTCTTTAGTATCATCGGTAGGAATAAAGAGATCCATACCCATAATATCTGCAAGACCTACAGGGTCAATACCACTTTCAACATTACGGGAAGCATAATCCTTACGCATTACGTGACCGAACAATTGGAAGAACACCTTAGGACAGTCAACAATCTTACGGTCAGGGATTCCATCCATAGCTCTGTAAACAATCTTAAGGAATTCTCTCCAAGTCAAATTGTAGCAAGAAATACCATATGCTCTTGCGCCCTTAACCTGCTCTGCCGCACCTACGATAGCTTCACCTACCTGGCGAACGGTAAGCATTGCAGTACCTCCCTTTGGATACATAGTGAAAGGCATTTTTTCAAATCTCTGAAGTTGCTCAATAAGGATAACCCAAACAGGACGTCTGCCCGGCTGAGTACCGAAGATATAAGGGAGTTCAAGAACTGCTACGCCCATATCATCATCGGCATACTTGAAAGCAACTTCCTCCTGCTCAACACGAGAACGAATATATGGGTGCTTTTCGCAAAGCTTCATATCAGGTCTTTCCTTAGCAAGCCAAGCAAAATATGAGCCAAGAATAACGCATCTCTTAACGCCGCACTTCTTAGCCATCTTTAAGCAACGGTCAGTTGGGTTGATATTATACTTTTTGTAAGCATCATAAACAGGGTGAGGAAATTCAACTCTTTCGTCAACACCCGCAGCATAAACAAAAGCGTCCATGCCTGTCATTGCCTTTTCAAGCTCTTCATCGCTAAGCTCAAGGAAATTGCCAAATTCGATATCCATTTCCTTAGGAATAGGAGCGCCTTCCGGAAGAGGAGGCAAAGCAATAGTTTTAACCTTATGACCACGGTCAATAAAAATTTGAGCAGCAGCAGAACCTAAAAGACCTGTGCCACCGAAAATAAGAACATTCATCAAAATATCCCCCTTTTGTTAATGATAATATTATAACAACAAATGCGACAATCGTCAACAAAATTATTAAATAAATATAAACTATTTATATAAATGAATGTTCAATAGTGATTACAACGTTGATTTTATCATCATATTGCTTAAACAAAGCCATAATATCGTTTAAAATTTTCGTTGTATCGTTATTTTTATCGAAAGGAATTACAAGGTCAAAAATAAGGTTTTTGTGAGTTTCGCCGTTTACGAGTCTGAAATCGTGGAACGAATATTCATCATTATATCCATTAATGATTTTTTGCGCTATAGCTTTATATTTATTTACTTCTTCATTATTAATATCAATTGGGTCAAGATGAATACAAATCATAATATTAAGTTGTTTTTGAATTTTCTTTTCCGCATTATCAATAACATCGTGGATATGAACAATATCCTCATTTGACGGAACTTCCGCATGGGCGGAGGCAATAATTCTGCCGGGACCGTAATCGTGAACGATTAAATCATGAACACCGATTATTTCTTTTTCGCTCAAAATCAAATTTTCAATATTTTTAACAAGTTCAGCCGAAGGAGGCTGCCCGAGTAAAGGACCGAGAACATCCCTCAAAACACCGATACCCGAGAAAACAATTGCGAATGCGACAAGCAAGCCGACAATGCCGTCTATATGATGAAAACCAGTAAAATGAGAAATAAGAAGAGAAATAACAGTTGCGCCTGTTGCAATGCAGTCATTAAGGCTATCTTGGCAAACTGCTTTAAGGTTAATATTATCGGTAATTTTATAGAGCTTATTATTAAAGAAAGCCATCCAAAGTTTAACGCAGATTGCAATAACAAGAACAACAACCGAAACAATACTGAAATTAACCTCTTCGGGTTTGATTATTTTTTCTATTGAGCTTTTTCCGAGTTCAAATCCCATTAAAAGAATAATAAATGAAACGATAAGAGCAGAAATATATTCAATCCTGCCGTGACCGAAAGGGTGTTCTTTATCTACAGGTTTATTTGCAAGCTTTGCTCCTGCGATAGTAACAACATTCGAGGCTGCGTCCGAAAGGTTATTAAAAGCGTCGGCAGTAATTGAAACCGAACAGGTAAGAGTACCTATAACAAACTTCATTATACACAAAAAAGTGTTGCACAAAATTCCGCAAACACCGCTCATTGTGCCGACCTTTTCTCTTCCGAGTGCAGAAGAAACATCATATTTTCCTTTTATATACTTAATTAATAATTTCGTCAAAAGAATCAGTCCCGATAAAAAATGTACTTATATATTACCATTAATATTCATTCTGTGCAATAAAATTATATTGCGTTTTTTTGATTAAGTGATAAAATAAATATATAATTTCAGTGTTGAGGGATAAATATGATATTAAGAACACCAAGCTTTTATAAGGACTTTAAATGCATTGCGGGCGCTTGCCCCGACTCCTGCTGTCAAGGTTGGGAGGTTGACGCAGATGAAAAATCGCTTGAATATTACAATACAATATCGGGTGAAATAAGGCAAAAAATAGACAGTGTGCTTACAACGGACGAGTTTGGCAATACAATTTTCAGACTTGCAGATAAAAAGCGTTGTCCGTTTTTAAACCGAGAAAATTTATGCGATATGCACATTGCGATAGGCGGCGAGCATACACCGTTTACTTGCAGAACATTCCCGAGATTTATCAACGATTTTGGCGGTACTGAGGAAATGGGAATATCATTTTCGTGCCCTGTTGCAAGTGATATGATATTTAATTTAAAAGAAAAAATGACGTTTGTTGACGAGGTAAACGACAGCTTGCCAAAGCTTAACGAGATTGATGCGCAGACATATTTTTATCTTTTAAAAGCAAGGAAAAAGGCTTATGAAATAGTGCAAAACAGAAATAAGCACATTAAGGACAGGCTCAAGGAACTTCTTGAATACGGAAAAGAAATACAAAGTGATTTGGAGGAATACAAAGAGGGCGGCGATGATATCGACTTTTTTGAAGTATTTGATAACCCTGAAGTGATAAATCAACAGTGGGTTGAAAAAGTAAAAAACAAAAAAGAAAAGCCCATTGAAAACGAAATCTTCAATGAGCAAATTGCAATGTACTTTTTATTCAAATATTTTCTTACAGCTGTTTATGATTATGATGTTTTATCAAAAATAAAAATGGCGATAGTAGGCATTTTAATCGTTACATATTTTGGAGAAGAAAGTTGGGTTATTCACCTTTGGAGCAAGGAAACCGAACATTCGCAATACAATATGGACAGATATAAAAAACTCCTCAAAGAGGCAAATTGCCTTAGCTGTGAGGAGCTTGAAAAAAGGTTATATTGATATATTTTTTACGAAGTTACAAGAAGCGGCTTTATTTATTCTAACGACAAGATTGCTTTTTAAGGAGAGGCGTCAACTTTTATAACTCATAAAAGAAAAATTCGCTTGCACCGTTATAGCGGATACAAGCGAAAAATTCTATACAATTATTATAAAGGTCAGTTTTTGTGACTGCAATTTGCGTGACATTTACTGCAATCACCGCCGCAAACAGCGCTCTTGCCTGCCTTTTTATCTTTAACAATTTTTCGTATGATTAGAAAAACAACAAGCAAAACAATTGCAATTACAATGATGTTATAAACATTTGCTTTTAAAAACGCAAGCATACAAATACTTCCTTTCTGCAAATAATCAATGATTATGCCTTAACCTTATTCTTTTTTGAAGTCTTAGCGTTGATTGTAAGTCTGTTATCATCATACTTATTCTTTCTGAAGAGCATGTAAAGAAGACCTGCAAGACAAATAAGAGCAACGATAAAACCAATAACATTGATGTCACCGGCAAATACAAGGCCGATTTGATATACAATAAGTGAAATGATATAAGCAAAGCCACACTGATAGCCGATTGCAAACCAAGTCCATTTAGCATTGTTCATTTCTCTCTTGATAGCACCGATTGCTGCGAAGCAAGGAGCGCAAAGAAGATTGAAGATAAGGTATGAATAACCTGCAAGAGCAGCATGACCGCCACTGAGATTTGAAAGGTCTTTACCAAAGTTGACCCAAATCTCATCACCGTTTTCAGCAAGCTCGCCTGCGAAGTGATAAAGAACACCGAAGGTTGAAACAACGTTTTCCTTAGCGATAAGACCTGTAACTGCTGCAACAGCCGGTTTCCAACCGCCCCAGCCAAGTGGGATAAAGAGCCATGCAAACAAGTTACCGAACTTAGCAAGTATTGAGTTATCCATATCCTCAACCATACCGAAGGCACCGTTTTCTACACCGAAGCCTTGGAGGAACCAAATAAGGATTGTTGCAAGTGTGATGATTGTTCCTTTTCCTTCATCTGCCTCATTTACATGGAACATACTGC
>DAVZKM010000052.1:0-10397 GCA_052272245.1 Eubacterium sp. | reverse complement strand
ATCACAACCCCGTATATATGACCTTTAAGCTTAACAAATAATTAAACTAAAGCGGTAGTGATTATTTTGCTTGTTTTAATTGTTTTTAATATCCTTTTGATGATATTCAAAATTCCGAAAATCTTTTTATATCACTTCGTGCATCACACTGCCCTTTGAGAGAGGAAAACCCTTTTCTCAAAGGGCTTTTTTATATTTAACAAAATATATGTTGAAATTAGTAGGTAAAAATAATATAATGTTATAAGTTATAACTTGCTATAATAATTTATTTATATAAAAGAAGGTATTGTAATGAGATCAGATTTAATCAAAGAAGGTCCTTCAAGGGCACCTCACCGTTCTCTTTTGAGAGCGTTGGGTATTGATGAGCTTGAAATGAAAAGACCTTTTATTGCAGTAGTTAATTCTAAGAGTGACTATATCCCGGGTCATATGCACCTTGATAAGATTGCAGAACAGGTCAAAGCAGGTATTAGAAATGCAGGCGGAGTTCCGTTTGAATTTAATACTATCGGCGTTTGTGACGGTATTGCTATGAACCATAAGGGAATGAAATATTCTCTTTGCTCAAGAGAGCTTATTGCAGACTCAATTGAGGTTATGCTTACAGCTCATCCTCTTGATGCAATCGTATTTATCCCTAACTGCGACAAGATTGTTCCGGGTATGCTTCTTGCCGCTTGCAGGCTTAATTTGCCTTGTATCTTTATCAGCGGCGGTCCTATGCTTCCCGGTAAGAGCACGGAAACCGCAAACCGTATCGGTCTTTCAGAGCAGTTTGAATATGTAGGCGCTAATGCTGTAGGCAAGATGAGCGATGAAAATCTTGAATCCTGTGCATTTACCGCTTGCCCTACCTGCGGTTCGTGCTCAGGTATGTATACTGCAAACTCAATGAATTGCCTTACCGAAACAATCGGTATGTCGCTTCCCGGCTCAGGCACTATTCCGGCAGTTATGAGTGAAAGACTTCGCCTTGCAAAGCAAGCAGGTGAAAGGGTAATGGATCTTCTTAAGGAAGATATTAAGCCGTCGGACATTATTACAGAGAAGGCTATTGAAAACGCTATGCGTACTGATATGGCTATCGGCTGTTCAACAAATACAATTTTACATCTTACTGCTATTGCTCATGCTGCAGGTCACGATATCGATCTTGCCGAGCTTGATGCTTACGGAAGAAAAACACCTCAAATTTGTAAGCTCAACCCTGCTTCATCTGTATTTATTACAGATCTCAACGACGTTGGGGGTATTCAGGCGGTTGTTAAGGAACTTGCAAGAGGCGGTATGATTAATACAGACGCACTTACAGTAAACGGCACTGTTGCCGACAGAATTGCAAAAGCACCGGATGCTGACGGAATAATCATTCGTAAACTTGAGGATCCGTTCTCGGCAGACGGCGGTATCGCTGTTCTTACAGGTAATCTTGCAAAGGACGGCGCAGTAGTTAAGAAGGGCGCAGTTGCACCTGAAATGATGCAGCATAAGGGCCCTGCTAAATGCTATAACAGTGAAGAAGAGGCTATTGCGGCTATCACAGGAGGCAAGGTCGTTGCAGGCGACGTTGTTGTTATTCGTTATGAAGGACCTAAGGGCGGACCGGGTATGAGAGAAATGCTTTCCCCAACCTCTGCTATTATCGGTATGGGTCTTGGCTCATCTGTTGCGCTTCTTACAGACGGCCGTTTCTCAGGTGCCACAAGAGGTGCTTCAATCGGTCACGTAAGTCCTGAAGCGGCTATGGGCGGAACTATCGCTCTTGTTGAGGATGGCGACGAAATTGAAATCGATATCCCTGCACGTGTGCTTAAGGTTAATGTTTCCGATGAAGTATTAGCCGAAAGAAAGGCTAAGTGGCAGCCGCCTGTTCAAAACCTTACAGGTTATCTTAAGCGCTATGCTCAGCACGTAACAAGCGGTGCTCAGGGTGCTGTATTTGACGATTAATCGGAGCTTTATATATGGAAAATAAGAATGAGAAGAGTAAAAAAAGGCATTCCCACCGTCGAAAATCTCCTAACGATTTTGCAAAGACGGTAACTATATTTGTTTGCGTTGAATTGATTGTTGCAGTGGGAGCAATTATCGGCGTTAATAAAAGTGCGTGTAATGCAGTCCATAAGCTTGAGGCGGCTATGCCAAAAAGCGTAATGGATTTGCAAATCAATCCTAATCAAGACGCTTATATTTCATTAGATGATGAAAAGCTTGATTACGGCAGTCTTGTTGCGGATATTGTTATTGAAAAAAGAGGAATTGAGGTTCCTGTTTATTACGGTCTCAACCGTGTATCGCTTAGGTATGGCGCAGGTGTTTCAAATGAAGAAAATGCAAGCGCTTTTGACGATAATGCCAATACCTTTATCGGCGGATATGACGAAACATATTTTAAATCGCTTAAATATGTTAAGCCGGGTGATAAGGTTAAGGTCAAAGCCACAGGCAAAACGATAAGCTATAAGGCTGTTGATGCCTTTGTCGGCGACGAGGGTGACGGCAGAGTTAAAGATTATAAAAACAACTTGATTTTATACAGCATTTTTTCCGATTACGGTGAAAACGGCGGCAAATGCTTTTATGTCATTTGCGAAAAAACAGGTGAGGAGGTAAATGCGAAATGAGCAGAAAACTCCACGACGCCAAAAATGATTTTAAAAGCAGAAATATTCTTGCATTTTTCTTATTCGTTGTGCTTGGAATTTTAAGCGTGGCATGTGTAACAAAGGCTGTTTTGTTAAACGGAAGCGTAGTTCAAAATCAATTTACGGATTATAATGTTACGTCGGTCTTTAGGCAGGATTTGATTGATTACACGAGCGACAGCTTTATTAAAAACGGGCTTGACAGCGGTAATGTTTCAAACGTTATTACGCAATCCAAGGCTGAGAAAATAATCGCATCCTTTGCCGCAGGTCAGTTTAGGGCTAAGGCAGGGTATACGTCTAAGTCGTATTCTTCCGATGTTGACTCTCTTATGAACGATATAAAATCAGAACTTGAGGAGCAAATCAGCGCCTCGGGATTTGAAAAAAATGAGAGCGTTCAAAATGCACAGCTTGAAAAAATAAGAAGCTTTATTGATGATTCTTTAAAACTTCCTAAAACAAAACTTATTGAAGCGGCTATGAATATGGGCAGGATTGCGGCTGATATTTTCCTTGCTGTTGCGATTTTTTTGACTCTTGTATTTGGCTCAATGCTTTATTTTACAGGCAATACTAAGTACAGAAGCGTTAGAAGTCTCGGTGCGGCATTTTGCGCATCTTCAATTGGGGACTTGATTGTTTCGTTAATTGCTGTTATAATTTTGAGCGTGAAATCTATAGATATTTTTCCTGCATTTCTCAAAAGTGCACTTGATAATTATATTTATACCGCTGTCGGCACAATTGCTGTCTGCGGCGCAGTGCTTCTTTTGATATCTTTGGTGCTTCTTGCAATAGGCTGGAAGCTTAAGCGTGAAAACTAATTTTGTGCAAAGAATAATAGGGTGGTGTTTAAATGGATAATGATGTTGCTATTAACGTAGAAAACGTTACAATGTCGTTTATTCTTAATAAAGAAAAGGTGGACAACCTTAAGGAATACGCTATTAAGCTTATTACGGGAAAGCTTGAATATAATAAGTTTGACGCCTTAAAGGATATTAATTTTAAGGTTAAAAAGGGAGAACATCTTGCTATTATGGGCCTTAACGGCGCCGGCAAAAGTACCCTTTTAAAAACAATTGTAGGCGTTTACAAGCCGACTAAGGGTAAAATTGAGAAGCAGGGCGTTATTGCTCCTCTTCTTGAACTTGGCGCAGGCTTTGACGGCAATTATTCAGGAAAAGAAAACATTTTCCTTTACGGCGCTATTTTAGGTTATTCAAGAGATTTTATTCAATCTAAGTATGATGAAATTGTTGAATTTTCCGAACTCGGTGATTTTATTGAAGTGCCGGTTAAAAACTATTCGAGCGGTATGAGAGCTCGTCTCGGATTTTCAATTGCAACTGCTGTTGAGCCGGATGTCCTCATTCTTGATGAAGTTCTTTCAGTCGGTGACGCAGGCTTTAGAAAGAAGAGCCTTGCTAAGGTTCAATCTCTTTTTGAAAGCGGAGTAACCGTTCTTTTCGTATCTCACAGTATTGACCAGGTTATGGCAATTTGCGACACGGCAATCCTTCTTGACCACGGCAAGATTATTTCTCAAGGACCTGTTGAAGAAGTAACAAAGGTTTATGAAGAAAAGGTATCGCATCCAAAGAAAAAGAAAAAGCTTTAAAACCGTTAACATAGCGACTTGAACAATTGTGTTTGAGTCGCTATATTTTTTTACGGAATTTGTGATAAAATATATACATTATCAACAATATGTAATAGAAATTGTTGAAAAAATATAGTATAATATACATATCGATAATTTAATATTATTTATTTAAAAATTGCAAAATATATTTATTCGAGTGGGGTTTAAATGAAACGACTTATTTGTTTAGTCTTGGCTTTTGTAATTTTTTTCGGCATCTGTGGGATAATTGCGCCTGACATAAATAATATTTATAAGCTCAAAGAGGCTGACTCATTTGCCGAACAAGTAAATGTGCTTGTTAAACAATACGAAAGCAGGCAGGATACTCAAAACAGACTTATAGTAAATTCAAATAAAATTAATGAAAGCTATGGTGCGGTTAAGGTAATTAAAGCTCATGGCTTTCAAATTATGCAATTTAAAGATTATGAGAGTGCAGAGAGTGCAAAGCGCAGCATTGAAAAGCTTGGAGTTGAATGCGACAGAGATGATTTTGCCTATACTCAGGCAATCAGAAAAGCACCAAGCACAAAGGATTTATGGGCGTCGCAAACCACGCAGTCGGACGTTACAATGAAATATCTTGCCACGACCGGAAAAACGTATAAGGACGTCACCGTTGCGGTTATGGATACGGGAATTAACGATAAGCATGAGGCGTTTGACGGCAGGTTGATTGAATGCAATAAAAATTTCAGCTCCTCGGGAAGTATGAACGGCTCGTATGACGACAGCGGTCACGGAACTAATGTTGCAGGAGTAATTGCGCTTAATACGCTCGATAATGTTAAAATCAAGCCTTATAAAACCTTTGACAAAGAGGGCAAGTGTACCAATTCTCAAATCGTTGCAACGCTTAATTATATTTTGAGTGAGAAAACTTTGCCTGATATTATTAATATGAGCTTTTCCGTTCAGTCAATTTCAAGCAGTGTTACCCGTGACAGTTTGACTCGTGATTTAATTTCAAAAGGTGTTACAATAGTCACCTCGGCAGGTAATAAGGGTGTTAATGCCAATTACTATTATCCTGCCAATATCAGCGAAGTTATTACTGTTTCGGCTTCTGATAAAAAGAATGAAAAGGCTGATTTCTCAAATTACGGTAAGTGCGTTGATATTGCCGCTCCGGGCGTCGGAGTTTATACTTGCGAGCTTGACGGCACATATTCTTATGAAAACGGAACGTCATTTTCTGCTCCGTTCGTATCTGCCGCTGCGGCAACTCTTTTAATGCAAAAAAGCGGGCTTGATTGCAACAAGATTAAAAAAATAATATGCGACGAAGCGGTACCTGTTTATATTAAAAATTATCAGGTTGAATGGTGCGGTGCCGGAATAGTTAATTTTTCGGGTCTTATTTGCGGTGAAAAGGCTGCTACTCCTTCGTTTGGAACACCGCAGGGAAAATATAATGAGCCGTTTAAGCTTGAAATAAAAGCAGGTAATAATGAAAAAATAATGTATACTACAGATAACACTGTTCCGTCATCGAATAACGGTTTTGAATATACAAAACCTATTGATATTGACGAAAGCACGCACGTTATTGCCGTTGCATATGACAATATGAGGAAAAGTAAATATGTCGCATCTACTTATGAACTTGTTTATGAAAGTGACGGCGATGATTTTGATATTACGCAGGGCGGTGTAATTATAAGCTATAAGGGAAATAAAACAAGCATAATCATCCCTTCTCAAATAAACGGTATAACGGTTACAGCTATAGGTGATAATGTATTTAACGGCTCAAATGTAAAAAGTATAACCTTGCCTTTCAGCGTCACCGCAATAGGCGTAAGTGCTTTTGCAAACAGTAAGCTTTCATCAATTTCATGCGATGGTGTAACAACTCTTGATAACGGCGCTTTTGAAAACTGTTCGTCGCTTGTCACTGTCGATACTCCCGCTGTGGAATATATCGGTAACAGATGCTTTAAAAATTGCAGTAAGCTTACAAGCATAGGCTTCAGCCAAAACGTTACAGAGCTTGGCTACGGAGCATTTGCGTTTTCGGGTCTTTCGTCGGCTGATTTTCGCAATGCAACTATAGGAAGTTCGGCATTTGAGGGCAGTAAGGTGGTTGTAGCAAGGCTTGACAAGGCGGAGAGTTTGGAACGAACGTTTTGCGAATGTGAATTTTTGAGCAGTATTACCGCACCTAATTTGAAAAATATCGGCAATTTTGCATTTTATAATTGTAAATCACTAAACAGTGTTAATATAAGCAAGGTTGAAAGTGTTTTAAACTATGCTTTTTCAAAATCAGCAATTAAAACTGCTGATTTGCAAAAGTGCAGTTATATCGGGAATGCGGTGTTTAGCAGGTGTAATGATTTATACAGCGTGAACCTCCCTTTGATAACAAGAATAATGCCGGAGGAATTTACATATTGCGTTTCGCTCCAAAAAATAAATATGCCAAGCGTTGAGGCTTTTGACGATATATCTAAGGAATATTTCACTGATTGCGTTGCACTTGAGGGCTTGTATCTTCCCAAAAGTGTCAATTTGCCGTCGATTACTTGGTCGTCAGCTATGCAAAACAGCATGCTTTTCGGCAAAAAAGCTCAGCTTACTTACGTTTTTGCACCAAAAGCAGTTGAGGTTGCAAGCAGTGAGAATGTGCCGTTTATGTATAAGTGTACTAAGCTTAAATATGCTTTTTTAACAAGTGCAAAATCGCTTGATTATATTGAAAACATTGACGGCTCGGTTTGGTATTTCGGCTCGAAAACGCAGAGCCTGCCCAAGCTTGCCGCTGATAAAATAACCGTTATTGCGCCAAATTCCAGTCCGGCAATCAAATGGGCTAAGGAAAATAACATAAGCCTTGTTGAAAGCTCGGATATTTCTTGCGCTTCGATTTCCTCAAGTGAAATAAGTTATGAAGCTTTCGCAAGGGAATATGCCTTGCCGCCAAATTATGTGAAATCGCTTTGGGATCCAAGCTTTGTTAATACAAAAAAGAGTGATGAAACCGTTTGTGCACTTCTTGATTTTAACAACGATAATACGGTTAACGCAAAGGATTTTGCAATACTCAACAGGCAATAAAAATGCACCTGCGCTAAAAGCGCAGGTGCTGATTTTTTTATAAAATTGAATTTTAATACGCTAACGTAAAATAGCAAATGCAAGGTCAATTGCTCCGCCCAATACCTTACTTGTTTTCTTCATATTTAATGTTTCGGCAAACCAAAGAAGAATAAGCGCAACAAGAATTGCTATAACCAAAGTTCTTTCTGTCATAATTTCCGACCTCCCCGTTAATAATATTATATACTATTTATCTGAAAAATCAAGCAATTTTATACAACTTAAACATATTTGAAAAAATGTAAAAAATTCGTTGAAATTAGAAAGAAATTGATTTATAATACTACTAATCTTTTATATAATGGGGGAATATAGGTGAGTCCGATTTTATTAGAATTAGTGCCTGACAGAAGCGCTACCTTCACCGCAACGGTTATTATCGCCGGTGCCGGTATCGTATTCTTAATGCTTGTGCTTTTAATTATTATTTTCTACTTATTCGGAAAAGTTGTTTCAAGTGCAGAAGCAAAGGCAAAAAAAGGCAAAGCCAATAAAATAACCAAGAGTGAACAAAAGCTTCCTACTCCGTTGCCTGCTAAAAAAGCAAGTGCTCCTGCTCCTCAAGTTGAGGCAGGCATCAGCGGCGAGGTCGTTGCGGCTATTGCGGCTGCCGTTGCTGTAAGCGAAGGTGAGGGTGCTGTTGTTAAATCAATTCGCAGGGTCAATGTTGTGAACGTAAAGGGCAGAAACCCCTGGGCTAATGCCGCTGTTCACGATAACACAAGACCATTTTAGGAGGCAGTAGATAATGGAAATTTTACAAGGTGTTTGGGAAGTAATTGTCAGCATCTTCACAAACTCGGGATATGCTTATTTCTTTACTGCTGACGGCGGATATAAGAATGCAATCATGCTTTTGGTAGCGTTTGTATTTCTTTATTTAGGTATTAAAAAAGGCTTTGAGCCGCTTCTTATGGTTCCTATCGCATTTGGTATGCTTCTTGCAAATATACCTGAGGCGAACTTGGCGGTACAGTATCACGATCTTGACGGCTTCAGAGATTTGCTTGCAGGCAGGGGAGAATTTGTCGGCTGCACACCGGGCCTTATGGACTTCCTTTATTTCGGTGTTAAAGCTGGTATTTATCCACCGCTTATCTTCCTTGGTATCGGTGCTATGACTGATTTTGCACCACTTATTGCAAATCCAAGTTCATTTATTCTCGGTGCAGCTGCCCAGCTTGGTATTTTCTTTACTTATCTTGGCGCTATCCTTTTAGGTTTTGCACCTAACGAGGCAGGCTCAATCGCTATTATCGGCGGCGCTGACGGTCCGACGGCTATTTTTGTAACATCGCAGCTTGCGCCGTATATGCTTGGTACTATCGCCGTGGCAGCGTACTCGTATATGGCTCTTGTGCCGGTTATTCAGCCGCCTATTATGAAAGCGCTTACAACTAAAAAAGAGAGAAGCGTTGTTATGGGCAGTCTTAGACCTGTATCAAAGCTTGAAAAAATACTTTTCCCGATTATGGTAACTGTTATTGTTTCTCTTCTTCTTCCTGACGCTGCTTCGCTTGTAGGTATGCTTATGCTTGGTAACCTTCTTAAGGAAAGCGGACAAACAGAGCGTATTGCGAAGGCTGCTCAAAATGAGCTTATGAATATTATTACCATTTTCCTTGGTATCTCGGTTGGAGCTACTACATCAGCTCAAAGCTTCCTTAACCTCAATACAATTAAAATTGTTGTTCTCGGTCTTATAGCTTTTTGCCTCGGTACAGCAGGCGGTACTTTATTCGGTAAACTTATGTATGTTGCTACTAAAGGTAAGGTTAATCCGCTCATCGGTTCGGCAGGTGTATCCGCTGTTCCTATGGCAGCACGTGTATCTCAAAAGGTCGGTCAAAAAGAAAATCCATCAAACTTCCTTCTTATGCACGCTATGGGTCCTAACGTATCAGGCGTTATCGGCTCTGCAGTTGCCGCAGGTATTTTGCTTACACTTCTTAAGTGATAAGGCGTTTATTTTTAAAAAAATAAAAAACCAGGGTGCCCTTGTTACCCTGGTTTTTTGGTATGATTATATTAGTAATTATAGGAAAGTGAAAATTTATGGCGTTAAACGAAATGCAACAGCTTGCTGTTGATACAACAGATGGCCCGCTTTTAATTTTGGCAGGTGCAGGCTCAGGAAAAACCACTGTTCTTGTTAATCGAGTTGAACATATTATTTCTTCTCATCTTGCCACTCCTTGGCAGGTGCTTGCAATTACATTTACAAATAAGGCGGCAGGCGAGCTTAGAGAAAGGCTTGTCAACACAATAGGAGACGAGGCTAATGATATTTGGGCTTACACATTTCATAGCTGTTGCTCAAGAATATTAAGGCGCTTTGGCGAAAAAATAGGATATACAAATCATTTTACCATTTATGATACAGACGATTCAAGGCGTGTAATGAAGCAATGCCAAAAGCAGCTTGGTATCGAGGATAAGCTTATCAACCACAAGTCGATTTTAGCGGAAATCAGCAGGGCGAAAGACAGCCTTATATCCCCTGAGGAGTATAAACAAACTGCGCAAAACGATTTTAGAAAGAGCAAAATTGCCGAGTGTTATGAATTATATCAGTCTCAGCTTAAAAAATCGGACGCAATGGACTTCGACGATATTATTTTTAATACCGTTAAGCTTCTTGAGGAAAATGAGGACGTTCGCAATCTTTATCAAACTCAATTTAAGTACGTTATGGTTGATGAGTATCAGGATACTAACCATGCGCAATACGTTTTGACCTCACTTCTTGCAGATAAATATAAAAATATTTGTGTTGTAGGCGACGATGACCAGAGTATTTATCGTTTTCGTGGCGCTACGATTGAAAACATCCTTTCGTTTGAAAATCACTATAAGGGTGCAAAGGTAATCAGACTTGAAGAAAATTACCGTTCTACCCAAAATATTCTTGACGGGGCAAACGCTGTTATTTCTCATAATAAAAACCGTAAGGGTAAAACTTTGTTTACACGTTCCGGTTCAGGCGATAAAAT
>DAVZKM010000051.1:0-10410 GCA_052272245.1 Eubacterium sp. | reverse complement strand
TTGATTACAGCCTGTTCCCGTTTGATTACGGCGAAAAAGTTATTTATGTTCATATTCCGCAGGGCGAAAAGCTTGTTTATGCCGAGTGCGTTAATTCGCTTAAAAATGCTAAAAGCTTTTTTGGAGAGTATTTTCCGTATTATGATTTTGATTATTTCTTTTGTGAAAGTTGGCTTTTATACGGTGAAAATTGGCAATTTATGAATAGCTCAAGTAATATTTTGCAGTTTTCGACTTTGTTTGATTTGGTTTATTCCTATGATGACGACAGACAGGCAATTGAAAGAATTTTCGGTAAAAGGCAGTTTATTAAGTCAAAATATCAAGAAAATACCGCTTTGCAAATAAGTGCTAAGCACTTTATGCAAAACGGCGGCAAGTTGGGCGAGGGTATAGGAATACTCTTTAAAGGCGATATTTAAAGATTTTTATAATAATTTACGGCTAATTCATCACAGCGCTCATTATACGGGTGACCGTTATGACCTTTTACCCAATTAAACGTGACTTTGTGATTTTCAAGCAAAGGCAAAAGAGTTTTCCATAAATCAACATTTAAAGCAGGCTTTTTGTCTGCTTTTTTCCAATTGTTTTTTTCCCAATTATATACCCAACCCTTTGTGATTGAGTCGCAAACATATTTTGAGTCGGTGGTAAGATAAACCTCGCAAGGCTCTTTGAGAGCCTTTAACGCTTCTATAACCGCCGATAATTCCATTCTGTTATTTGTTGTTTCTTCACAGCCGCCGACAAGCTCTTTTTCGTTATTTCCATAGACGAGTATTGCCGCCCAGCCGCCTTTTCCCGGATTTCCGGAACAGGCACCGTCTGTATATATTTTTACTTCTTTCATATTTTTCACCAAAAATGTAAATTTTTATATAGTTTACCATCTTTTTTGGCAATAATCAATATAGAGTTTAGTGTCCTATTATTGCTGCTATGCGCTTTGAACACTTGACATTCAATCTATTATCATTTATTATATATTATAATTTCAGTTGAACGGAAAAAATAATTTTAATTTGGAGGTTTATGATTTAATGACAAATCAAAAAAATCCTTACGGTAAGATTGCTGACGGAAAACGGAATTCCAAGAAGCGATATGTAACTTATCGTAAGACAAACAAGAAAAAGGCTCAAATTCCGCCTGAGGAGAAGGAGTCTGTCCGTATAGCATTTTTAGGCGGTATTAATGAAATCGGAAAAAATATGACTCTTTACGAATACGGCAACGATATGTTTCTTGTAGACTGCGGTCTTGCGTTTCCTGATTCCGATTTGCCGGGTGTTGACCTTGTGATTCCTGATTTCAGCTACGTTGAACGTAATGCTGATAAAATCAGGGGCATAATCATTACTCACGGTCATGAGGACCATATAGGCGGCCTTGCTTATCTTCTTAAAAAGGTAAACATTCCTATTTATGCAACAAAATTAACAATTGGCTTGATTAAGGGAAAACTTGAGGAACATAGGCTTTTAAACTCGGCAAAACTTGTTGAAATTAAACCGAGAGATAACATTACGCTCGGTGCTTTCAATATTGAGATGATTCATGTTAATCACTCTATTCCCGATGCCGTAGGTCTTGCAATTCGTTGTCCTGCAGGAGTTATTATTCAAACCGGTGACTTTAAGATTGATACGACCCCTGTTGACGGTGATATGATTGATTTAAGCCGTTTTGCAGAATACGGTCGTAAAGGCGTATTGGCTCTTCTTTCGGATTCTACAAATGCCGAGCGCCCGGGATATACACCAAGTGAAAAATCAGTCGGTGACAGTTTTGAAAACCTCTTTAGAAAAGCAAATAAAAAGAGAATTGTTGTTGCAACTTTCGCTTCTAATATTCACAGGGTGCAGCAGATTATTGATGTTGCGTGTGCACGCCACCGCAAGGTTGCCGTTGTAGGAAGAAGCCTTGAAAATCTTGTTAAAGTCGGAAGTGAACTTGGATATCTTAATGTTCCGCAGGGAATTTTGATTGATATTAATACTATTAAAAATTATTCTGATGACCAGCTTGTAATTATTACAACCGGCTCTCAGGGCGAGCCTATGTCTGCTCTTACGAAGATTGCTTTCGGCGCTCACACAAAGGTCACATTATCACCTAATGATTACGTCATTATTTCGGCTACTCCTATTCCGGGTAATGAAAAAATGGTCGGTAATGTAGTTAATGAGCTTATGCGTCACGGCGTTGAAGTTATATATGAAAAAATGTATGATGTTCATGTTTCCGGCCACGCCTGTCAGGAAGAACTTAAACTTATGATAGGGCTTGTTAAGCCTAAATATTTCATCCCTGTTCACGGCGAGCAAAAGCACCTTCAAAAGCATGCTAAACTCGGTGAAGCAATGGGTATCGACAAGAAGAATATTTATATTGCAAATATCGGTGAAAAAATTGAACTTGCCGATAATAAAATTAAACTTGTTGAAAACGTTCCGTCGGGTGAAGTTTATGTTGACGGTATTGGGGTAGGCGACGTCGGCAATATCGTTCTTAATGACAGAAAGCATCTTTCTATGGACGGTATTATTATAGTTGTAGCAACTATTGACAGTTCAACCGGTCAGGTTGTAAGCGGTCCGGATATTGTTTCAAGGGGCTTTGTATATGTTCGTGAGAACGAGGCTCTTATGAACTCGGCAAGGGATCTTGCGTGCAGAGTTATTGATGAAAACTATAATGTTAAATTTCATGATTGGAATGCGGTTAAATCAGGGCTTCGTGATGAACTTTCACGATTGATGTATGAGAGAACAAAGCGCAGACCTATGATTTTGCCTATTTTGATGGAAATATAACGGAGGATATAAAAATGAAGGTTATTTTACAGCAAGATGTTAAAAATCTCGGCAAAAAGGGCGATCTTGTAAATGCTTCAGACGGATATGCGAGAAATTTTCTTTTTCCAAAGGGACTTGCAATTGAAGCAAATTCAAGCGCTATGAATGATTTTAATAATAAAGAAGCTTCTAAGAAATTTCATAAAGCTGAGGAAATTAAAGCAGCTCAGGCTGATGCTGCAAAGCTCGACGGCAAAACCTTTAAACTTACGGCAAAAGCAGGTGCCAACGGCAAACTTTTCGGCTCTGTTACGTCTAAGGATGTTTCAAAGCAAATTAAAGATGAACTTGGAATTGATATTGATAAGAGAAAAATCGTTATGCCGGATGTAAAGGCGTTTGGTACTGTTCAAGCTGAAATCAAAGTTTATCAAGGCATCAGCGCAAAGGTGTTTGTTCAGGTTTCGGAGGCTTAATTTATGGCTGAATCGTTAAATGTTTCAGGCTCGGTTAATATGCCTTTTAATCTTGAAGCAGAGCAATCTGTTTTGGGCTCAATATTAATTAAGCCGGAATGTATAGAAGAGGTAATTGAACACGTTAATGCCGACTCGTTCTATCTTCCTCAGCATAATGCAATATTCAGCAGTATGATGGTTATGTATAGCAATTCAAAGGCTATAGATCCTGTTATTATTGCTGACGCACTTGCCAAGGACGGAAAATACGATGAGGCAGGCGGCAGAGATTATCTTTTGCAGCTTGCCCAATCAGTTCCCTCTACGGCTAATGTTGTATATTATGCAAAAATCGTAAAAGAACAGTATTATCTTCGCCAGCTTGTATCTCTTTCGTCAAAAATCATTGAGGATGCAACAAGCGGCGAGGCAGATGCAACAAGCATTTTGGAAAATGCGGAGCAAAGTATTTATAATATCCGACAGGGTCGGGAATCAAACGGTCCCGCAAAGGTAAGCGAGGTTATAGTTAATGACGTATATACAAAGCTTGCACAGATAACAGGGGACGATAAGGAAAAATATAAGGGGATTCCGTCCGGATTCGGTATGCTCGATAAAATGCTTACGGGTCTTAACAAGGGCAATCTTATTCTTATAGGTGCACGTCCTGCTATGGGTAAAACAAGCTTTGCACTCAATCTTGCTCAAAATATTACAATGGGCGCAAGAAAAAAGTGTATAGTTTTCAGCCTTGAAATGCAGAAAACCGAACTTGCCGAGAGACTTCTGTCTTCTCAGGCAGGTGTTGAATCTCAAAAGCTTAAAACAGGTGAACTTACCGATGAGGAATGGGTAAGGCTTGGCAATGCTGCGGCAACATATAATGATGTTGAACTTTATCTTGACGATACATCAGCAATTACTGTTCCTGAAATTAAGTCACGTGTTCGCAGAATGAGAGGCGTTGATTGCATTGTTATAGACTACCTCGGTCTTATTTCTTCTGCTACCAAAAAGGAAAACAGAGTTCAAGAAGTATCTGAAATTACACGTAGCTTAAAAATGATGGCTAAAGATTTGAATATTCCCGTTATCTGTTGTGCTCAGCTTTCCAGAGGTACTGAAGGTCACGGCAAAAATCACAAGCCACAGCTTGCCGATTTGCGTGAATCAGGCTCTATCGAGCAGGATGCCGATATAGTTCTTTTCCTTTATCGTGAAGCATATTACAGTACAGAGGTTGATGAGGATAAACAGGACCAAATTGATGCAAATAAAACAGAACTTATTGTTGCGAAAAACCGTCACGGCGCAACAGGTTCAATTGAATTGACCTTTGATAAAGAATATACTCGATTTAGGTCTGTTGATAAATCTAATTATGAATAAAAAAGCAATTAACACCGTGGAAAAATATAATATGCTTTCAAAAGGTGACAAGGTACTTGTTGCCGTTTCAGGCGGTGCGGACTCTATTGCGTTGTTAGAGTTTTTTATATCAATTAAAGATAAATATGATTTAAATCTATGTGCCGCTCATATAGAACATGGCATACGTGGCGAAGAATCTTTGAATGACGCTCTTTTTGTAAAAGAATATTGTGAAAAATCAGGCGTTAAACTTTATACAAAGTCTATAAATGCTCCTTATCTTGCAAAAAAAGCAGGTATGGGTATCGAAGAATATTCACGACAGGCAAGATATGACTTTTTTAGTACAATACCCTGTGATAAAATTGCAACTGCCCATAATTTAACGGATAATATAGAAACTCTTTTATTTAGGCTTGCAAGGGGAACGGGGCTTAAAGGGGCTTGTGCCATTCCGCCTGTAAGGGATAAAATCATTCGTCCTTTTATAGAAATTTCTTCTGATGAAATTCGTGCTTGGTGTAATGATAATAACATCCCTTACAGAACAGACAGCACAAATAAAGACGATACTTACAGCAGAAATCTTATCAGGCTTCAAATGCTGCCGCTTTTTCAAAGGTTAAACAACGGATATCTGGAAAATATCAGTGATTTTATAAGCAATGTTAATGATGATTATTCTTTTATTATGAATGAGGCGCAAAAGGCATATAATATTTCGGTTGTTAATAATGAAATAGAACTTTATAAATTAAATTTGCTTGATGAAGCAATAAAAAAGCGTGTTATTAAGCTTTATTTTGAAAATAATGATATAAATTTAGACCGTGTTCATTTGCAAAATATCAATAAGATTACGCAAAAAAGCGGAAAAATTCAAATAAAAAATGATTTATACGCTATTAGTACAAGGGGTAGGCTTCGCCTTGCTAATCTGAAAAATTCGCCTAAATTAGATGAAATCGTAACCGAAATTTTAAATATTAATGAATTTAATGATAAAAATATTGA
The DNA here is from genome assembly GCA_052272245.1 of Eubacterium sp. Taxonomy (GTDB): domain Bacteria; phylum Bacillota; class Clostridia; order Oscillospirales; family Acutalibacteraceae; genus Eubacterium_R. The sequence continues at coordinate 4,763 of DAVZKM010000051.1, read as the reverse complement.
TTTTTATTGTGACTGTGATAAAATTATCGGCAGCGTTACAATTCGCAAAAGATTACCCGGCGACAGTTTAAAACCCGCCGGCAGAAACGTTAACAAAACTCTTAAAAAGCTTTTTAACGAAGCGGCATATCCGATTGAAAAAAGAAATGGTGATATTGTTGTTTGTGACGACAAGGGTGTTATTGGTATTATCGGGCTTTGTGCGGATGACAGAGTTAAAAAGGATTGCAATACTGAAAATGTTTTTATAATCAAACTTCCTTCGGAGGATTAATTAATGAATAATATGTCAAAAAATTGGAAATCAATACTTGTTTATATTTTGATTCCTATTCTTTTAATAGGTGCTGTGATTTATTTTGTTAATTCCCAGACATCTACGCAGTTGAAGTATTCTCAAGTTGTTTCTATGTTTAAAAATAACGAGGTTTCCGAGTTCAGTCTTGATTTGTCAAGCGGTAATCTTGTTTATAAAACCTTTGCTAAGCCGAAGGAGGAAAAGAGCTACTCAGTTCCGAATGTATCTTATTTCCTTGATGATATCAGGGACAGTGTTGATAAATATAACGATGAGCATAGCGATAAGCCGATTGTTTATGACTATAAGGCAGGAACGTCAAACGCATGGATTTACAGTATGATTCCGTCGCTTCTTATGTTTGTCGTTTTGATAGCACTCGGAATTTATGCGTTTAGAAAAATGAGCGGCGCTATGAATAATGAAACCAATCGTACATTGGGCTTTGGCAAAATTAAAACCAAAACTCTTGTTGAGGACGAAAAGCGCAAGACTACATTTAAAGACGTTGCAGGCTGTGACGAGGAGAAGGCAGAGCTTGAGGAACTTGTTGAATTTCTTAAAAGTCCCGAAAGCTTTACCGAGCTTGGCGCAAGAATCCCGAGAGGTGTGCTTCTTGTAGGCCCTCCGGGTACGGGTAAAACCCTTCTTGCAAGAGCAGTTGCAGGTGAGGCTGGCGCACCGTTTCTTTCGATTTCAGGCTCTGACTTTGTTGAAATGTATGTCGGCGTCGGTGCTTCTCGTGTTAGAGATTTGTTTGAGCAGGCTAAGAAAAAGGCACCTGCAATTGTATTTATTGATGAAATTGACGCTGTAGGCCGTCATAGAGGCGCCGGAACAGGCGGCGGCAATGATGAAAGAGAACAAACTCTTAATCAGCTCCTTGTTGAAATGGATGGTTTCGGTACTAACAGCGGTATTATCGTTATTGCCGCTACTAACAGACCTGATGTTCTTGACCCTGCTCTTTTAAGACCCGGCAGATTTGACAGGCAAATTACCGTTAACAGACCTGATGCTCAGGGCAGAGAGGATATACTTAAGGTTCATTCTCGCAATAAGCCGCTCGCTCCTGATGTTGACCTTAAAGAAATTGCTAAAGATACAATCGGCTTTACGGGCGCAGACCTTGAAAACCTTTTGAATGAAGCGGCTCTTCTTGCTGTAAGACGTAAGAAAAAAGCTCTTACTATGCAAGAAATTTCAGATGCAACCTCACGTGTTGAAATGGGTACTGAGAAAAAATCTCATAAGTATTCCGAAAAAGCTAAAAAGCTTACCGCTTATCACGAAGCAGGTCACGCTGTTTCATCATATTATATTGATGGCCATGACCCGGTAAAAGAAATTTCAATTATTCCCCGTGGAATGGGCGCCGGCGGCTACACTTGGTATACTCCTCAAGAGGAAAATTATAATTCAAAGGCAGATATGCTTGATGATTTGATTTCTCTTCTTGGCGGTCGTGTGGCTGAAGCGCTTTCACTTAACGATATTTCAACCGGTGCATCAAATGACCTTCAGCGTGCAACCTCAATTTGCCGTGATATGGTTTCTAAATACGGTATGAGTGACGAACTCGGTCCTGTTGTTTACAGCGATGATAATAACGAAGTATTCCTCGGTAAAGATTACGGTCGCGTAAACAATTACAGTGAAGCAACAAGCGCAAGAATTGATGAGCAAATTGAAAAAATGATGAGAAAAGCTTATTCTCAAACCGAGAGTATTCTTAAGGCTCATTATGATAAGCTTGAACTTGTGGCTGAAACTCTTATTAAAAATGAAAAAATTTCAGGTGACCAGTTTACTCAGCTTATGGAAAACGGCTTTATTGCCGATGAAAAAGTCGTTGAAAAAGTAAGCGAAAACGAGGAAGTTCAGGCAGAAGTTACCGAAACTGTTGATGCTGAAAATAACAACGAAGACGATTTATCTTCAAATGAACCGAAAGACTAATTTAATAAATGTAATTCAGAGTGACGATGCATATAGTACATGTATTGTCACTCTTTTTTATGTATTCTTGACTTTTATACAAGATATAGTATATAATAATATCAATTTTGAACTTCGACTTGGAGGGATAGTATTGGCAAAAAAACAAGAATATGGCAATGAAAGTATTAAGTCATTAAAGGGTGCGGACAGGGTAAGAAAAAGACCTGCCGTTATTTTCGGCTCGGACGGCTTAGAGGGCTGTGAACACTCTGTTTTTGAAATTATGTCAAACTCAATAGATGAGGCGAGAGAGGGCTACGGTAATAAAATTTGCGTAACCCGTTTTCTTGACGGCTCTGTTGAGGTGCAGGACTTTGGCCGTGGTATTCCTGTTGATTATAATAAAAACGAGGATAAATACAACTGGGAACTTCTTTTCTGTGAAATGTACGCAGGCGGTAAGTACGATAACGGCGGCGATAACTATGAATTTTCTCTTGGTTTAAACGGTCTCGGTCTTTGCGCTACGCAGTATGCTTCCGAATATATGGAGGCAGAAATTCATACCGACGGCTATAAATATACCTTGCACTTTGAAAAGGGCGAAAATGTAGGCGGTCTTAAAAAGGAAAAATATGATAAAAAGGATACGGGCACCCGAATCAAGTGGAAGCCTGATTTGGATGTTTTTACCGATATTAATATTCCTATTGAGTATTTTCAGGAAACTATTAAAAGACAGGCTATCGTAAATGACGGTGTTAAGTTTGTACTTAAAAATCAAACTTCTGCTTCTAAATTTGAAACATTTGAATACTGCTATAATGACGGTATTATGGACTATGTAAAGGAAATTGCAGGAAATACGGCTTTCACAACTCCACAGTATTGGGAGTGCGAAAGAAAGGGTAAGGACAGAGAAGATTTACCTGAATACAAGCTTAAAATTAAATCTGCCATTTGCTTTTCTTTAAAAAATCAGCTTAAGGAATATTATCATAACTCAAGCTTTTTGGAGCACGGCGGCGCTCCCGAAAAGGCTTTCAGAAGTGCGTTTGTTAATCAAATTAACGCTTATCTTAAAGCAAACAATAAGTATTCAAAAAATGACGGCCAAATTAACATTCAGGACATTGAGGATTGCATAATTTTTGTTGTGTCGTCGTTTTCTACTCAAACCTCATATGAAAATCAGACTAAAAAAGCTATTACTAATAAATTTATTCAAGAAGCTATGACTGATTTCTTCAGAAAACAGTTAGAGGTTTATTTTATTGAAAATAAAATGGACGCAGATAAGATTTCTAATCAAGTACTTATCAATATGCGTGCAAGAATAAAGGCTGAAAACACAAGAAAAACGCTTAAAACTTCACTTCAGTCAAAGATGGATATGACAAATCGTATTCAAAAATTCGTTGACTGCCGTTCAAAGGACGTTGATGAACGTGAGGTGTTTATAGTAGAGGGTGATTCTGCTCTCGGTGCTTGTAAGCAGGCGAGAGACGCTTCATTTCAGGCAATTATGCCCGTCAGAGGTAAAATCTTGAATTGCCTTAAATCTGATTACGATAAAATTTTTAAAAGCGAAATTATTACGGATTTGATTAAGGTGCTCGGTTGCGGTGTCGAGGTTAAGAGTAAGGCTGCAAAGGATTTATCTCTTTTTGATATAAACAATCTTCGTTGGTCGAAAATTCTGATTTGTACCGATGCCGATGTCGACGGCTTCCATATCAGAACACTTATTTTAACTATGATTTACAGGCTTATGCCTAAGATTATTGAAGCGGGTAAGGTTTATATTGCCGAATCTCCTCTTTATGAGGTTACGTGTAAGGACCAAACCTATTTCGCTTATAACGAAAAGGAAATGGATGAGATCAGAGAGGAAATAGGTAACCAAAAATATACCGTTCAGCGTTCAAAGGGACTTGGTGAAAATGAGGCTGAAATGATGGCTCTTACCACTATGAACCCTAAAACAAGACGTCTTATTAAGGTTACACCCGATGATGCTCAAAAAACTTCCGAAATGTTTGATTTGCTTTTGGGCGATAATCTTGAAGGACGTAAGGAATATATTTCAGACTACGGTCATCTTTATCTTGATGCCGCAGACGTCAGCTAAGGAGGTAATTTGTTTTGGCTAAGAGAAAAATTAATAAAGACGAAGCAAAAAATCAGCCTCTTGCAGATAATGTCCATATCAAAGGTGCAGGTTCTGTTCAAGATGAGGTAATTACAAACACCTTAACCGATAACTTTATGCCTTATGCTATGAGTATTATTCTTTCACGTGCAATTCCGCAAATCGACGGCTTTAAGCCATCGCACAGAAAGCTTCTTTATACAATGTATAATATGGGGCTTTTGCAGGGAGGAACAATTAAGAGTGCTAATATCGTGGGACGTACAATGCAGTTGAACCCTCACGGTGACGCAGCTATTTACGAAACTATGATACGTTTATCCCGTGGTAATGAGACTTTGCTTTATCCTTATGTTGAATCAAAGGGTAACT
>DAVZKM010000050.1:0-10624 GCA_052272245.1 Eubacterium sp. | reverse complement strand
TCTGTCCCCAGTATATTCACTTCTCCAAAAAAGGTGCAGAAAAGCGTCCGGAAGAAGGCATATTGTTATCCTGAAGAGGAATTGTTGCTGTTGAACTTATCAAAAATGTTATCACAAGTTCATGCGGCTTCAATTCTCCGACTTGTCTTTTGCCCATTATTCTTATAGCTATGATTACAAAAACATAAATTATAAATGCACGTATAATTACTAAACTCATATATTTCACCTATAATATTTTGCACATCATTTGCAATAATAATACAGGTGATTATATGACGCTTTCTAATGATCTTGAAGAAAACTATATTCACTTCAAGAATGACTTTGTCGATTGCTCTGATTTTCTTGTAAGAAAGGCGAAAGTCGGGGATAAAAAACTATTCTTTGCCGCTTGTGACGGACTTATCGATTCTCTCCAGCTTTCTCAAATGGTGGTGTCTCCGATTTTAAAAAGTGAAGATATCAGTATAGACAATATTAAAAATTCGATTACTAATTCCGTTGAACTTAATGAAGCTAAAACATTTGCCGATTGTTATTATTATATTATGTCCGGATTTGCCGTTGCCATAGTTGACGGGGAAAATATCGCTCTTGCTTTCGGTATTCAAAATCCGCCGTCAAGAAGCGTCGATGAGCCGACTAACGAGCAGTCTACGAAGGCGCCCAAGGAGGCGTTTGTTGAGATTTTAAATACCAATAAAGCGCTTCTTAGAAAAAGACTTAAAACTCCGCATTTAAAGCTAAAACAGATAAAGCTTGCTTGCGCCGCACCTGCTCCTTGTGTTATCGCTTATATGGACGACAGAGCTGATAAAGAATTTGTAACTCAAATAATAAGTGCTGTTCAAAATTCAAAATTAAATGTGTTGACCGATTTTGGAACGCTCATTCCTTTTGTAGACACAAGTGTCAACTCTATGTTTTCCGACGTTGCATCAACCGAGCGTCCCGACATAATTGTTTCAAAGTTGCTTGAGGGCAGGGTGGCAATTCTTGTTGAGGGTTCGCCGATTGCCTTGTATACTCCGGCTCTCTTCAGCGATAATTTTCAAACACCTGATGATTATGATACTCCGCCGTTTTATTCGGGATTTATCAGGACGCTTCGTTATTTTTCCTTCGTTTTATCTATATTTTTACCCGGAGTCTACGTTGCAATAGGAACATTTCACCAAGAACTGATTCCGACATCTATGCTTTTTACTGTCGCAAGAGAGGAAATAACAACCCCGTATTCGTTAATGACAGAGGCGCTTATGCTTCTTGTTTTGTATGAAATAATGAGAGAAGCCGGATTGCGCTTGCCAAAAGCTGTCGGTCACGCAGTTTCAATTATCGGCGGTATAGTTATAGGCGAAACGACCGTGTCGGCAGGACTTATTGGTGCGCCTATGCTCGTTGTTGTTGCTCTTACGGCAATTTCATCTTATGTTGTGTCATCTCTTTATGAAAGTGTATCTGTTTTACGGTTTTTCTTTATTTTAATCGGCGGTCTTACAGGAATGTACGGCATAATTCTTGCCGCCTCCGTTTTGTGTATGAATATCTGTGCGATAAATCCATATGGGGTTCCTTATTGCTCGCCGATTTCTCCGTTTGATAAAAAATCTCTTGCTGATTTGTTTTACAGGCAATCTTGGCTTAAACTTTCTAAAAGAAAGGTGAGAATAAATAATTTGAGAGGAGCTAATGTTGATGTCAGACTCGGCAAAAAGAAATAAGATTTCATCGCTTTCGTTATTCTACATTCTTTCTATTTGCAGAATAGTCGTGAGCCTGACAAGCGTTCATTCCGTCAGCGCAACCGAGATAAATTCACAGGCATTGATAAGCTTCGTTATTGCAATGTTTATGACGGTTGTTTTTTCATTGCCTGCTGTGTTTTGCTATAAAATGAATAAAAATCCAATTGATATTAAATGGGTTTCAAAACTTTATTATGTATATTTTATTTTTATTGCCGCTGTCAGCGTAAGCCGTTTTTCGTATTTTGCTTCAACTACGCTTAATCCTGAAACGCAGGGTTGGCTTTTTGCGCTTATTGTTTGTGTCTGCGCTTTTTACGGTACAACATTGGGTGTTGAAGCGCTTTCTCGCTTTTCGGCGCTTGTTTTTGTTCTTTTGTGTCTTGCAATCTTGTGCGTTCTGCTTTGTAATTATGATACATTTAATGATATTAATTTTTATCCCGTTATTACAAATGAAGGTAATGATATATTGAAAAATGCGTTTGTTTTTTCATCAAATACCGGCGAAATAGCATTATTTCTTGTCCTTTATCCAAGTGTAAACGGCAAATGCACAAGAAATTTTATCAGGTTTATTTGTTTCTCATTTTTAAGCATATTTTTACTTTTATATTTCGCTGTGGCGGTAATGGGCGAAAGTATTTTAATGAGAAATTTTCCTTTTTATTCGTTCTTTCAAATTTCAAAATTCGGAAATTTTGAACGCCTTGATGTTTTGCATATTTGCTTTTGGATAATGGGTGTGTTCGTAAAAACGGTTACTTCTCTTTATTGTGCTTGCTCATGCATAGAACGTGAGTTTAAAAGAAACTTTGCTTTTGCTTCGTCTGCTGTTGCATTCGTACTCAGTATATTTATGCTCAATTTTGCAAACGGACAGGGGATGGATTATAGAATAACACTCTCTTTGTTTCTTGTATTCTGCGTTATAATTCCGACTCTCACTCTTATATTTAAAAAGAAAAATTATGGTGATGAACTTGTCAAAATGTATTAAAATATTTCTTTCATTGTTTTTATGTTTTTTACTTTTCGCCGGTTGTACCGGTAACAGGCATTTAAAGGATTTGTTTATTGTTGAAGGACTCGGGATTGATTATTATGACAACAACTTATCGGTCACACTTCAAGGTTTAAAGGTGAATATGAGTAATGCTTCGGATACGCCTCAAGGTAATATGGTTGTTAACACTTCGGCAGGCGGAGCTACGGTTTCATCTGCTATAAACAACATTACAAAGGCTGTTTCAAAACGTGCCTTTTTCGGACATAATAAAATAATTGTCTTGTCAAAAGAACTTGCGCAAAACGATATTAAAAACTATATAGATTATTTTTTGAGAAGTGAGGATTCAAGAGCCGACGTTGCAATATGCGTAAGTAAGGAAAATGCAAAATTTATACTTGAAAGTAAGGAAAATGATACTAATGTTCCAAGCGAAAATATACTTTTTCTCATAAATAATAATGAGAAAACGGGTCAATCAATTCTTGTTGAAGAAAATGAGTTTTTAATGCTGTATCAAGATAAATATTCAGATATTTATTTGCCCGTTATAGAAAGAAAAGACAATGAATCAACCGTTAAGTCGGCAGGCGTAGCCCTTTTTTCTGACAATCGACTTGCATATATAACAAATGATATTGAAACAAAGGGTTTTGTTATTTTGAATAATAAGGCTAAGGATGTTTTAATCCAAATAAGCGATGAAAAGTTCGGTAAAATCGATGTGAAGCTTTCAAATATAAAATGCAAAAAATCAGCAAGTATTGCTGAAAACAAAGCATATTTTAATGTTGAAATAAATGCGGATATAATACTTGGCGAAATAGAAAAAGGTACGCAAAATAAGCTTTCGAAAAAGGATTATGGGCGTCTTTGCACGCTCGTTGAAAAAGCGTGTAACGAAATGATATCCAAAACTTATAATGCCTGTATTTATGCTAAAAGCAATGCGCTTAGAATAGGCAAATTTATTGCAAGGGATTGTCCCGATTATTACAAAAAACATTTGGCTGATTTTAACGGCGGCTTTCAAAAAGCCGAATTAAATGTAAATTCCTATATTAATCTTGAAAAAATCAGCGACAACAGCCAATTAGAATGATTTTCAGCTTATGCTTATAAATGAATTAAAAATATTTATTAGCTCTTTCGATGACGAACCGTCGCTTTGCGAAAAGCAAATAACGGCAGGGACTATAACTGTCAATAAAAGCACCGAAACGTAAATAATTAGTACTTTTTTCACTACTCTCATCTCCTTGACTTTATATTATAAAAATAGTATAATATAAAAATAATTTTATTTTTATCAAGGCGTTTTTGTTGCCTTTGCTAAATATTCATCACAATGAAAAGGAGATAGATTATGCCAAAGAATTATATTTCACCTATTTCTATGGATGCCCTTTCTAATTTATGTTCGGAGCTCGATAAAAATAACTGGATTAAGCCCAATGATTATCAAAAATATCATGTTAAAAGAGGACTTAGAAATGAGGATGGCACCGGCGTTATGGCAGGTCTTACCCGTATTTGCTCGGTTGAGGGCTATTATATACTTGACGGAGAGCGTATTCCTAAGGACGGTAAGCTTTCATATCGTGGATATGACATTAACGATATTGTAAACGGCTGCATCAATGAGGGCAGGTTTGGATTTGAAGAGGTTGTATGGCTTCTTCTTTTTGGCGATTTACCTACGGAAAATCAGCTTGAAGGTCTTAGAGAGGTGATTGGCGAGTGCCGTGAGCTTCCTGACGAATTTGTTGAAGATATGATTATGAAGCACGCATCTAAAGATATTATGAATAAAATGGCAAGATGTGTTATTGTTCTCTATTCTTTTGACGAAAATCCTGATGATATTTCTGTTGCAAACGTTCTTCGTCAGTCGCTTCAGCTTATTTCTCAAATGCCGACCATTATGAATGGCGCATACCAAATTAAGCGTAGAACGTTTTACAATAAAACAATGTTCCTTCACCCGATTAAAAAGGAACAGTCAACTGCAGAGTATATTCTCAACCAAATAAGAGCTGATAAAAAGTTTACTATAGAAGAAGCAAGGCTTCTTGATATTTGCCTCATGCTCCATGCCGATCACGGCGGAGGTAACAATTCTACTTTTTCAACAAGGGTTCTTACCTCAAGCGGTACAGATACTTATTCAGCAATCACAGCAGGCTTCGGTTCTCTTAAAGGCCCTCGACACGGCGGCGCAAATCTTCGTGTTGCCGAGCAAATGCGTGAGATTATGGCTAATGTTACCGATCCTACTGACCCTAATCAGGTTAAGGATTACCTTGTAAAAATTATAAACAAGGAGGCAGGCGACGGCTCCGGTCTTATCTACGGTATGGGCCACGCTGTATATACTAAGAGCGACCCGAGAGCGGTAATTCTTAAGGAAAACGCAAGAAAGCTTGCTTATGAAAAAGGTTTTGAAAAAGAATTTAAAACTCTTGAAAATATTGAACTTCTCACTCCGCAGGTATTTTCGGAAATCAAGGGTATCGATAAGGTTATGTGTGCTAATGTTGACCTTTATTCGGGCCTTGTATATAAGGTTTTGGGAATTCCTGAGGATTTATATACTCCTATTTTTGCTGTTGCAAGAACAGCGGGTTGGTGCGCCCACAGGCTTGAGGAACTCACCTCCGGCGGCAAAATTATCCGTCCTGCATATAAGAGTGTAAGTAAACCTCGTACATTTAAACCAATTATTGAGAGATAAAAGCTAATATAAGGGAGATAAATTGAAAAATAAACCTATGTATTTTTCATTCCTTGCCGTAAGCATTACTGCGCTTGCGGCTTGCTTTCTTCGCTTTTTTCAATTAATCAGATTTACTGACAGTAAAACAGGCTTTGTTATCGGCAACGAGTTACTTACCTATATTCTTTACGGAGTACTCATTTTGTCAGTTATATTTGCCGTGATGTATTCTTTAATTTCAAGAAATAAGATAAGAAAAATCAATTTTATCGGTAATAAAGGCATTTATGTATCGCTTATAGCTTTGTGTACTGCATACTTTTTTGATTTTGTTCATCAGGTATATAATTGTTACAGCTATATTCAAACGGCATTAAAGCAGTCGTATATTGAATATAATTATTTGTTGCCTATGGGATTTCAGGCGATTTTTGCACTTTTGACCTGTTATTATTTAATCGTTTGTGCCAAGTCTGTCAGAGAAACGAAAATCGATTTTAAAAATTTCAAGCTGTTTCATCTTGTCCCTCTTGCTTGGGGCTTTTGCAGATTGCTTGTCATTATGACGGAAATTTTTGATGTTGAAAGCGTAGAAAGCTTTTTGGAATTTATATTTATAATATTTTATTGCGGTTTCACCTTGTGCTGTGCTTCGATTATTGATGATGAAAAGGAGCTTATCAAACCGTCGTTTAGTTTTTTTGCCCTCGCTCTTTTTTCTTTAAGCTTTTCATTTTCATTTGCAAGAATTTTAATGATTATATCCGGCGGGTATGAAAAGTTAAGCAGGGTTTCGTTCTCTGCCGTTACGTATTTATTTATCGGGATTTTTGCTTTAATCAGTGAACTTTCTGTTTACATAATAAAAAATAAAGGCGGTAATTAACAAAATATTTTCTGTGTCTAAAGTGTTAATTTTGTTTTAATAGATATCTCTCTAAGTTGAAAATTGTATAATAATATTATATAATGTAATACAAATAGGAATAATTGATATTACAAATAGGAATATTGCTGTTTTTGCCGCATATAATATTATTTTAATACTATTTTTGAAAGGTGATTATATAATGAAACTTGTAATTGTTATTGTGTCTAATAAAGATTTGACAAATGTGTTATCATCTACTGTAGAAGAAGGATATTTTTCAACCAAGATTTCAACTCAGGGAATGTTCCTTGAAAATGGGCAGACAACTGTTCTTTTTGGCGTAAAAGATGAGGAAGTAGAAAAGTTATTTGATATTATTGAAAAGAATGTAACTAAGCGAGTTGTCCGCCATATCGGTGTTGACAGCACTCTTCAAGGCTCACTTTTAAAGAAGCCCGTTGACGTTGAGGAATACGGCGCTGTTGCATTTGTTCTTGATGTTGATCAATTCAGAAAGTTATAATTTATGAAACTGACTAATTTTATCGGAAATGAAAAGGTAATAGACAGGCTTTCAAAACTTATTGAAAGCGGCAGATTTCCTCATGCCCTCATTATTGAGGGAGAAGAGGGAATAGGCAAAAAAACGCTTGCAAAAGACATTGCGTGCGCCTTGGTCTGCAGGGGCAACGATAAGCCGTGCGGCGAATGTGCTCAATGTAAAAAGGCTATTGGCGCAATTCATCCTGATATAAGCGAGTATATTCCTGCCGGTACTGCAAATTCATTTCATGTTGATACAGTCAGAAATATTATTAACGATGCTTACATTCAGCCAAACGAGGCTGATTATAAGATATACATATTGGCTAATGCGCATTGTATGAATCAAAATGCGCAAAATGCATTGCTGAAAATTCTTGAAGAGCCGCCTGAATATGTTGTATTTATTTTGACAACTAATTCTAAAAGTGCCCTTCTTTCAACCGTTTTGTCACGCAGCGTTTGCGTAAGCCTTGAGGGTGTTGATGTTGAATGTGCGGCAAAATATATTATTTCTCATTGCGAAAATGTTGATTATAATACCGCTAAAAAAACGGTTGAAACTTTTAACGGGAATATAGGAAAGGCAATTGACAGTTTGCAAGACAGTAAAACGAGTGAACTTGTTGGCGCATGTAATAAAATTTGCGAAGCTCTTGCTACCTCAAATGAATATGAAATGATGACACTTTGCTCCGTTTTTCAAAAGGATAGGCAGGGTGTTGTTTTTGCGTGCGATTTGCTTAAGAGTATTTTTCGTGATGCTCTTTTTGCAGGGGAGAGCAGTGAGCATATATCAGGGCAGGAAGAAAGTGCTGCTCTGCTTAAATCAAGTTTGTCAAGGCAAAGCTTAATTAAACTTATAAATATTTGTGACGAGCTTAAATCAATGGCATTGAGTAATGCCAATAATGCTTTATTAATTACAAAATTTTGCTATTCGCTCAATAGAGCAATCGGCAGATAACGGAGGAAATATATGACTAAGGTTGTTGGTGTTCGTTTTAACGACACAGGCAAAACATATTTTTTTGACCCTAAGGGTTACAATATAAAAAACGGAGATGAAATTATCGTCGAAACTGCAAACGGTCTTGAATTCGGCAAGGCGTCCTGCGGTGTGAAAGAGGTTGAGGATGATGAGGTTGTCAGCCCATTGAAGCCCGTTATACGTATTGCAAATGATAATGATCGTGAAAAAGTCAATGAAAATAAAATAAAAGAAAAAGAAGCTTTTGAGATTTGCTCCAAAAAAATAGAGAAACATCAGCTTGAAATGAATTTGACCAATGCCGAGTATTCGTTTGACTGTTCAAAGGTTATTTTCTATTTCACAGCCGATGGCAGAATAGATTTTAGAGAACTTGTTAAGGATTTAGCGGCAACGCTTCATACGAGAATTGAGCTTCGCCAAATCGGTGTTAGAGACGAAAGCAAAATGCTTGGTGGTCTCGGTATTTGCGGCAGACCGTTTTGCTGTTCAACCTTTCTTGACGGCTTCCATTCCGTTACTATTAAAATGGCTAAGGATCAAGGGCTTTCATTGGCTCCCGGCAAAATCAGCGGCACTTGCGGCAGGCTTATGTGTTGCTTAAAGTATGAGCAAAATTCTTATGAATATTTACATAAGATTACTCCAAAAATCGGTACCGTAGTTGATTGCAGGCACGGAAGAGGTACGGTCGTTGATACTGCAATTTTAACCGGTCAGCTTAAGGTTAGGCTTGATGACACTCCTGACGGATTACCTGTTACGGTCAGCCGTGACGAGGTGAGAATAGTTAGAGAAAACAAACCAAAAATGAACAAAAATTAATAAATGAATTGTTCAATTTTACTTGATTTTTCATACATTTACTGCTATATTAAGTATAAAGTATGGTGTAGGAGGTGTTATGATGGCATACGCTATTTCAGATGATTGTATTTCATGCGGCGCTTGTGCTGCAGAATGCCCGGTTGGTGCTATTTCAGAGGGAGACGGCAAGTTCGTTATTGATGCAGATACTTGTATCGAATGCGGCGCTTGTGAGGCTACCTGTCCTGTAGGAGCTCCTGCTCAGGCATAATTTAATACATACTTAAAACAAAAGCACGGCAGTTAGATAATTTCTAACCACCGTGCTTTTGTTTTTTACCGTAAGAGCGACCGTTGGTCGCCCGGATTATTTAACCTCAAACTCACTGAAGTGCGCAACACCGTTTTTATCAAATTCAATATTAAAGCCACGCTTAATAATTGAACCGTTCTTGTACTCAACGCTCGCAATGACAGTGTCGTTTAAATCGCTGAAATCAATTTTATCTGTTTCATTGATATATGAACTTAAATTCGATAAATCCCAAGTGAAGCTGTTGCCGAAATTGATTTCTTTTTTGAATTTTCCGTTTGAAAAAGAGCATACTCCGCTGTCGTACGATTTCTTTAGCTTGTCGCCGTTTATTTCAATTTTTTTTGCGTATATATTCCAATCCGTTTGATCATCGTTATATACCATAACGGAAAGCTCGGCATATTTGTTTTGATTTTCAAGAGTTAATTTTTTTACATTATCAATATCGCCTGTATTGACCGTGAAATTTCCGCTTGATAAAGTATAAAAATCATAATCTTTACCGCCGTTTGTTGCGACGCTTGAGCCTGACCTTATCGATGCAGAATAATTATTATCGCCTAATTTTTCAGCCTCATTCATAAGTTTTTGCCTGTCTTTTTGCCATTTGCTCATAATACTTTGTTTGTCTGCGTCATCGGCAATATAAGCCTTATAAGTGAAATCTTGACTGTTGGCATTTTTTATGCTTGCAACTTCATCAGCGCTTGCAACATATATTCCAACGCTTTTTTTATCGCTTATCGAATAATTTATACCGAATGAGCCGCCGATAACTAAGATAAATGCCATTGCAGCGGCAATAATCTTTTTTGTGACACTGTTTGTTCTGCTTTGCTTCTTTATTGCAATGTCGTATAAATTATCAATTGCTCTATCGGAAATATCTATCTGATTAAATGCATTTTTATATCTGTTATTACTCATAATCGTCATCTCCCAATTTAGCTTTAAGCTTTTGTCTTGCACGTGAAAGGCGTGCTTTTACAGTTGATTCCTTAATGCCTAAAAGCTTTGCTATTTCATTTATTTGTAAATCTTCAAAATAAAACAAATGAATAACAGCTCTTTGATTTTTCGGCAATGACATAACGGCTTTAATTAAATCTATATCCTGTGTGTTATCAATGCACGAGAGATTTATCGCTTCCTCAAGTGGCACACTCCTTTTTCTGAAATGTAGCCTTAATAAGTCCTTGCTCTCATTAATGCATACCTTTGTAAGCCACTTTGCCATATGCTCGTCCGATTCAAATTCTTTTTTGCAGTTGAAAAGTTTTAAATATACATTTTGCAGTATATCTTCAGCATCTGCCTGATTTTTTGTAAAAGACAACGCAATTAAATACAGCCGCTTACTTTGTGTTCTTACGCATTCGTTAAATTTGTATTCTTCCATTATGTCACCTCGCATCTTTTTTGAAAGGTCCTTTCACTATAGTAACGGCTGAGATAGGGTAAAAGTTACATGATTTGAAAAAAATTTATACCGATAAAAATACAAAAAAAGAACTACACAATTGTTTGTGTAGTTCTCTTGGCGCAGAGGGTGGGATTCGAACCCACGCGCCCTTTCGGACAAACGGTTTTCAAGACCGCCTCGTTATGACCACTTCGATA
>DAVZKM010000049.1:0-10795 GCA_052272245.1 Eubacterium sp. | reverse complement strand
CGTTGTTGGAAAGCACACCCGGAACCATTCTTGAAAGTGCGTCTGCGAATACCATGCGGCGCTCGTTTTTCAGACCGTGTTGCCGGCAACAGAAAGAAATTTGCTCCTAATGCAGAAATTTTACATATTGATATTGACTCTGCAGAAATGGATAAGAATATCGTTTCAAATTATCATCTTCGTGGCGACCTTGCAGATGTAATACCTATTCTTACAAGAGAAATTGAGCAACTTGACCACAGCGAATGGAGAAAAGAGATTGAAACATTCCGTCGCCCTTTCAAGCAACTTCAAATCGGCGATTATGTTAATCCTCAGATTCTTATTGAAAAGATTGATGCCGCAACACCCGATGATACTATTGTTGTAACGGATGTAGGTCAGCATCAGCTTTGGGCTGCGCAGTTTTATAAATTTAAGCATTCGAGAACCCTTCTTTCTTCCGGTGGTCTCGGTACTATGGGTTATTCAATGGGTGCAGCAATGGGCGGTCAAATGGGTTGCCCCGACAAAACAGTTGTTATGTTTGCAGGCGACGGTGGCTTCCATATGAATCTTTCGGAACTTGCAACGATGTGCTCATATAATATTCCGGTTAAAATGTTTATTATGAACAATACCGTTTTGGGTATGGTGCGTCAGTGGCAAAAGCTTTTCTATGAAAATCGCTTTGCGGACACAGACCCGCACAGAGCAACCGATTTTGTTAAGGTTGCAGAGGGCTTTGGCGTTAAGGCGCTTCGTATCAGCACTAATGACGATATTGATGCTGTTCTTAAAGAAACACTTGAATATAACGGTCCTGTTTTGGTTGATTGCAGAATCAGCCCCGATTCCAACGTGCTTCCTATGATTCCTCCGGGAGGAGCACATACGGATATTATTGAAAAATTTAATTAAGGAGGCAGCTAACAATGAAAGAAAAATTAGTGTTGTCAGTTCTTGTTGATAATGAAAGCGGCGTACTTCAAAGAGTTGCCAGCCTTTTCTCAAGAAGAAGTTATAATATTTCGTCTCTTACAGTTAGTGAAACAGAGGACGAAAAGTTTTCTCGTATGACCATTGAAACTGAAACCGAGCCTGAAAACGTAAGGCAAATTAAAGCTCAGCTTTTAAAGCTTGAAATCGTTAAAAAGGTTTCAGAGCTTAAGCCCGACAGTTCCGTTTCATCTGAACTTTTGCTTGTTAAGGTGCACGCTCAGGGTATTGAGCAAAAAAATGCTCTTCTTGCACTTAACGCTCGCTGGGGCGCTCGTGTGCTTGATGTTTCAATGACTACAATTACATTTGAATTTACAGGTCTCGGAAGCACTATCGATATGTTTGTTGAAGAACTTGAAAATGAATTTACTATTGTTGAGCTTGCCCGCACAGGTATTACTTCACTTGAAAGAGGCGAAGGCTCGTTTACGGATGACATATAGTTTTAATTATTATATACATTTATTTGTTTGAATATATTAACGAAAAGGGTGATAGCTATGAGTATGACAATGACTCAAAAAATATTGGCTAAGCACGCAGGTCTTGACAGCGTTGAAGCTGGTCAGCTTATTGAAGCAAAGCTTGATATGGTACTTGGTAATGACGTTACTTCTCCTGTTGCAATTAATGAAATGACCAAATTCGGCAAAAATTCTGTTTTTGACAGGACTAAGATTTCTCTTGTTATGGACCATTTTACTCCTAACAAGGATATTCAATCTGCGCAAAACTGCAAGCAGGTTAGGGAATTTGCCAAAAAGTATGATATTACACATTATTATGATGTAGGAAATATGGGTATTGAGCACGCACTTTTACCTGAGCAGGGCGTTGTTACCTGCGGCGATTGCATTATCGGTGCCGACTCTCATACATGCACATACGGTGCGCTCGGCGCTTTTTCAACAGGCGTCGGTTCAACCGATATGGCAGCAGGTATGGTCACAGGCAAGGCTTGGTTTAAAGTTCCGTCTGCAATTAAGGTAGTAATCATAGGCAAAAAAGCACCTTGTATCAGCGGTAAAGACGTTGTTCTTCATCTTATAGGTGAAATCGGTGTTGACGGTGCTCTTTATAAGTCGTTGGAATTTACAGGTGACGGCATTAAAGAACTTTCGATGGATGACCGTCTTTGCATTTCAAATATGGCTATTGAATGCGGCGCTAAAAACGGAATTTTCCCTGTTGATGATATAACTCTTGAATATGTTAAGGGCAGAAGCGAGCGCCCATATGAGGTTTATGAGGCTGATGAGGATGCAGAGTATGACAGCGTAATTACTATTGACCTTTCAACTCTTGCCCCTACTGTTGCTTGCCCGCATCTTCCTGAAAATACTAAGACTGTTGACGAACTTTCCGATGTTAAAATCGACCAGGTTGTTATCGGCTCTTGCACTAACGGCAGAATTGAGGATATGCGTACTGCGGCTTCTATAATTAAGGGTAATAAAATTGCCGACGGCGTTCGCTGTATCGTTATTCCTGCAACTCAAAGCGTTTATCTTCAGTGCATAAAAGAGGGAATTGCAGAAGCTTTTGTTGAAGCAGGCGCTATTGTTTCGACTCCGACCTGCGGTCCGTGCCTTGGCGGCCATATGGGAATTTTGGCTGCAGGTGAGGTTGCTGTTTCAACTTCAAACCGTAACTTTGTCGGCAGAATGGGTCACGTTGATTCTAAAATATATCTTGCATCTCCTGCTGTAGCCGCTGCCTCGGCTGTTAAAGGCTACATTGCAGACCCGAGAGAAATATAGGAGGTAGGAATATGAAAGCAAAGGGCACAGTACATAAATTTGGCGATAATGTTGATACCGATGTTATCATTCCCGCACGTTATCTTAATAAGAGCGATGAGGCTTGGCTCGCATCGCACTGTATGGAAGATATTGATGCCGATTTTGTAAATAAGGTTAAGCCGGGCGATATTATGGTTGCCGAGGCTAACTTCGGTTGCGGTTCTTCAAGAGAGCATGCGCCTATCGCCATTAAAGCTTCGGGAATTTCCTGCGTAATTGCATCTACTTTTGCACGTATTTTTTATAGAAATGCAATCAATATCGGTCTTGCAATTCTTGAATGTGACGAGGCTGCTAAGGATATTAAGGCAGGAGACGAGGTTGAGGTTGACTTTGACAGCGGCGTAATAACTAACTGCACAACAGGCAAAACCTATAAGGCTCAGCCTTTTCCACCGTTTATTCAAAATATTATTAAAAACGGCGGCTTGATGAACTCTATTGAAAAGTAGTTTTAACTGTTTTAGCATATAATATTTATATAACAGTTATAACGAGGTATTTTTGATGAAACTATTACTTGATGAAAAGACGCTTCGCTTTGTTTGGGGCGGAAGTGGTGAATATTGGTATTCAAGAGTTGATTCTCAGGTTCACTCAAGCGTCGAACTTGAATGTGACGATACCGAGGATTTAATGACTAACGGCTTTATTCCTTTCTTGACAATCTCTAACGAGGAGGTTGTCAGAGCTTATATCAAATATCTTGATAATAAAAAAGTCAGTGCTGTTTTGGAAAAACTTTCAGGAAATGAATATATTGACACTTTTTGGAAATATTTTAATGCCTATTCTTCCATAAGCGGTGGCTTTGACGAATTTGAAAATAAATTCGTTCTTGAAAAGGTTGAGGAATGGTGTGAGTCTAATTCTGTTGAATATTCATTGGAAAAATAATGAAAAAATTATTGATAATTATGGGCTCTCCCCGTCAAGACGGTATATGTCAGGAGCTTGTCAATCAAGTTCGTAAATACTTTCTTGATTGCGAAATTAAATTTTATGACAGCTATAAGCTTGCTCCGTCACCATGCACTGATTGCAAATGGTGCGAATATCACGATGGGTGTTCTAATAAGGATTTGGATATATTTTTTGAGGATTTTGAGGATGCTGACTACATAGCATTCTTTACTCCTGTATATAATAATTATTTTCCTGCTCCGATTAAGGCAATTCTGGACCGCTTTCAGCGTTACTACAACGCTCGCTATAAGCGTGGCGCTAATCCGCCTATTAAAAAGACTAAAAGGGTAGGCGTTGTTATCGCAAGCGGCTCTAATGCAAGGCAGTCGGCAGATTATATGTATAATTCGCTTAAGCAGTCATTTGCACCGCTCGGCAGTGAGGTTTGCTCCAGGTATTATATCCCTAATACCGATATGGGCAGATATACTTTTAATATGACGGAACTTCAAAAATTTGTCCACCAGCTTAAAGGCAAAACGGAATAATCACCTCCCTTGTAAATAGGAGGTGGGTGCAACTTGTTGCACTCGCAGGGATTAAAGGCAGTCGTTTGACTGCCTTTATTTTTTGTAATCGTTTTGTAATTGTAATAGCTAAAAATAAGTGTTAATATTTTATTAACACTTATTTTTATTGGAGGATGAAAATGAAAAAGATTATAAGTTTGCTTTTATCCCTTGCTATGCTTTTAACCATAACATCGGGATTGAATTTGACTGCGTATGCAGATGTTAAAACCGGTAAATGCGGTGATAATGTTACTTATTCGCTTGATACCTCAACAGGTGTTCTTACAATCAGCGGTACAGGTGATATGACTGATTACAATGCCTCAAGTTCTATTCCTTGGTATTATAATAGAAATTCAATAAAAACAGTAACAATTTCAAGTGGCGTAACAAGTATTGGCAGTTCTGCATTTTATAATTGTGACAATTTAACAAGTATAACAATCCCTGACAGCGTAACAAGTATTGGTGATGGGGCATTTGAAGAATGTTCAAAATTAACAAGCGTAACAATCCCAAACAGCGTAAAAAGTATTGGCGATTGGGCATTTTCTTATTGCAGAAGATTAACAAGTGTAACAATACCTAATAGCGTAACAAGTATTGGAGATCATGCATTTCGTGGTTGCACAAGCTTAACAAGTGTAACAATACCTAATAGTGTTACAAGTATTGGCAATCGTGTATTTAATGGTTGTTCAAGTTTAATAAGTATAACCGTTAACAGCAATAATAACAATTATTCATCACAAGACGGCGTCTTATTTAACAAAAACAAAACTACTCTTATACAATATCCAACAGGAAATACAAGAACATCTTATACAATTCCTAATAGCGTAACAAGTATTGGAAGGAATGCATTTTCTGAATGTTCAAAATTAACAAGCGTAACAATCCCAAACAGCGTAAAAAGTATTGGCGATTGGGCATTTTCTGAATGTTCAAATTTATCTAATATAACAATACCTAATAGTGTAACAAATATTGGTTATGCTGCATTTTATTATTGTGACAATTTAACAAATATAACCGTTAACAGCAGTAATAATTATTATTCATCACAAGATGGCGTCTTATTTGACAAAAACAAAACTACTCTTATACAATATCCAATCGGAAATATAAGAACATTTTATACAATCCCAAACAGCGTAACAAGTATTGATGATGGGGCATTTTATGGTTGTGACAGCTTAACAAGTATAACCATACCAAATAGTGTAACAAGTATTGTCGATTCTGCATTTTATGGTTGCACAAGTTTAAAGGATGTATACTATACAGGTTCACAAAGTGATTGGAAAAAGATAAGTATAGGTACTCGTAATAATTGTTTAACAAACGCAACCATTCATTACAATTGGAATGGAGAATTTCCTTTAGTAACCAACGAAGACGAAACCTCTTTTACAGTTTACAACAGCACTGCTATTATTGACAGTGTAAAGGATGTAAACCTTAAGCTTAAATCTGTCAATATGAATATTGCTGAAAATTCATCACAATTTGACAAGAAAAAGGTTGTTAAAAAGAATGATATAAAAGGAAAAGAAATTAAGTTTACAAAAGATGATTTCAGAGATTATATTATCCCTGCCAAAGTTACAAGTGATTCAAAGTATTTGATATCAAACAGTCATAACATTTATATGACTAAAGACAGAAAAGACGGAAAACCATATGTTTCCTCCGTCTATGTTCAGCAGCTTGACAAGAAAAATAAGCCGGAAAAAGCATATGTTGACGCACAATATGACGGTGCAAATTTGATTGAAGGTGTGAATTATAATCTTATTATTTCTGCTGTAACCAACGGTGCAAAAGATGTGAAATATTACTTGATTCAAAATGACGGAAACAGCAAGTATAAAACAGAGATTACAAACGGTGTGGCAAGCCAAATTGACCTTGCGTCAAAAATGGAAGAGGGTAAATCACTTTATGCATATGTTGTATGCGACGGTGTGGCAAGTGAGCCTGTATCATTAAAGCTTGAAAAGAAAAAGCTCAGTAATTCACTTAAAAATCTTATGAGTTCATCAACCGTAAATGTTTTAGGTGGACAAACAGGGAAGTTTAAGCTTTCCGACAGTGTCCCTATTATAGGCGGAACTGAAGCATCGCTTGATTTTATGAAAATACCTGCCGGCGTTGAAATAACGGGAAATAAAGTTAAAATTTCTATCGGCTTAGACATTTTTGGTAAAACCAAATCAACCGATAATAACGGTAAAACCAAAAGTGAGTGGATTAAATTTAAAGATAATTGCAAAAGTATTCAGGAAACTTCAAAAGACCGTAATGATACATTGAAAAAGTTAAAAAAATTCAAGAAAAACTATGGTTCAAGCAAAAATAAAACATTCAAAGCCGACTTTTTAGGCTATCTTGAGGGATATATAACCGATACGGGTTCAATTGAGTTTACGGAAGTATGCGGTACTATTGCGGGCGAATTTGCGTATAAGGTAAAAAGTCAATTTGGGCCTTTTGGTGTACCGATTTTCTATGCTTATGTAGAAGCCGGGGCAGAAGGCGGCGCTACTGCAAATGCCGGCAGGACTGTGCCAGATGGTGATTTTCCTTTTGAATTTGATGTTACTATTCATTTAACACCTAAAGTTAAAGGCGGAGCAGGTATCGGGCTTGAAGGTGCAGTATCAGGCGGTGTATATGCAAAAGCAGAAATGCCTGTTGAATATGCCGTTAAGAAAAAACACTTAACCCTTAGTATAGCGGGTGAAGTAGGCTGGGAAGCACATTATCTTATCGGCGAAGCGAGTGGTACGGTTATTGACGGAACATTTAATTTGCTTGATGAATATTTCGGTACAAAGTCAAAGCAGGTTCGCCGCCAAATTGCAACCACCTATGCTATGACTGAATTTATAGATAAAACCGTAAGCCAAACAAGTGAAAAAACCACGCTTTTATCTCGTGATTATATAAATAATCAAAAATGGGTTGGCACACAAACTTCTTCAAAGCGCAAGGCAAGAAGTGTAAGTGCGCTTACTTTTGCAAACAAAACTCTTGAATCATCTGTTAATGAATTTCAGCGCCCACAGCTTGTAACAGCAGGGGATACAATGATGCTTATATGGGTTGATGATGACACATCGCGTGATACTTATAACAGATATCGGCTTATATATTCGCTTTACAATAACGGTTCTTGGTCTGTACCTAAAGCAGTTGATGATGACGGAATGATTGATTACCAAGTATCTGCAACAGCAGTTGGTGATGATATTTATATTGCATATCAAAAATTCAATGCTAAATTCACTAAAGGTGATGAAAAAAGATTAGATGAACTTAATAAAAAAGCAGAAATAAAAATTGCAAAATACAATGCAAATGATAATTCATTTGATAATATTAAAGTTATTACTTCAAATGATACATTTGATTATTTGCCTTGCATTGCAGTTGAAAATTCACAGCCTGTATTTTATTGGGTAAATTGCACATCAAGTGATTTTTCGGCAAATTCCTGCTCAATTATGAAGTCTGATTTTGCCGGCAATGTATCAACCGTATACAGCGGCTTAAACTATATTTATGAGCTTAAAGTTATCGGCAATGATATTTATTACACCGCTGAAAGTGATTGCAGCAACGAAAATACAAATGATTTGAATTTATATAAAAATAATGTTCAAATTACAGATAATGACGGAATAGATAAGCAGGAAATTCCGACTTCGCTTGCAACTGTAAATGATACACTTTTCTATACATCAAACAGCGGTATTTATATGCTTGACGGTGATACACCGAAGCTTTCGCTTGAAAATAACAAAATAGTAGGTAACCTTCAATTAGCTACTACCGATGACGGTATCAGAGCTGTTTGGTCGCAAACATCCGATATGGGTACTGAATTCTATACAAGTGAACTTGTGAACGGTGCATGGAGTGAACCTATTGCAATTACCGATTATGGCAAGCTTGTAAGCCAGTTGAGTATTGCAAATTACGGTGGTAAGCTTTTTGGTGCATATAACATTACCGAAAGAACGGAACAAGACGGAAGTATTGTAAACGGAAGCACAGATTTATGTGTGTTTAATACAGACGGATTTAATAAATTTGATGTTACGCTTGGTACCGTTGATGAATCACAGCTTAACAGTAACGGTCAAACCAAGCTTAATGTTTTGGTAGAGAATAACGGAACAGAAAATATTAAATCAATTGATTTTGAAATTACCGATTCATTGGGATATTCACAAAGCGTAAACAAAACTGTTGATATACCGTCGGGCGATTATGATGTTGTTGAGCTTGATTATGTACCGTCAACTTCAGGCGAAACATTTGAAAGGCGAACCGTTACGGTAAACGCAACAAGCGGTGACGCTTTGGCAGATACACAGCTTGAAGTGGGTAATGCCGATTTATCGGTAGATGCTATTACACTTGAAAAGCTTGGTACGGAAAATGTAATTACCGCCCAAATTCACAATATAGGTACAGTTGAAGCAAAAAATGTAAATATTGTATTCAAAAACGGAGAAAATGAAGTTTACACTTCTAATGTTGATACACTTTTGCCGCTTCAAACAAATATTGTTCAGTTTAATATAAGTGATGATGAATTAACTTATGAAGAAGAGGGCGGAGCAGTTATTACTGCAAGCGTAACAAGTGATTCAAACGAAGTTAATATCGGCGATAATGATTCATCGGTATTGATTGAAAAGCATATTCACGATTGGAGCGAATGGACGGTTGAAACCGAGCCTACCTGTGTAGATGAAGGTAAAAAAACACGAGTATGCAATACCTGTACCAAGCAGGAAGAAGCGGTTATAAGCCCAACAGGTAAGCATACATATTCAAAGCAAGTTGTTTTACCGACTTATGATGAGCAGGGTTACACAATCTACACTTGTGAAGTTTGTAATTACAGCTATAAAGATGATTTTACAGATAAGTTAGAAAGACCTGCTGAAAAGCCAACTGTAAAGCCTACTGAAAAGCCAACGGCAGCACCTACAAATCCTACTGCTTCAAATTCCGCTGCAACATTGCCTCAATCGGCAAATTCGCAAGCTTCAAATGCAAAAAGTACAACTTCTGCACAAAATAAAAAACCTAATAAAACTTCAGTTAAAAAATTAAAGGCTAAAAAAGGTTCTGTTGAACTTACTTGGTCAAAAACAAAGGGAGTTAAGGGCTATCAAATTCAAGTCGCAACCAATAAGAAATTCAAGAAAAACAAGAAAACCGTAACAATTAAAAAGCAGAAAACAACAAAGACTACCATTAAAAAGCTTAAAGCAAAGAAAAAATATTATGTAAGAATTCGTACATACAAAACAGTGAACGGTAAGAAAGTTTATTCTGCTTGGTCAAAGGTTAAGAGTGTTAAAACAAAATAACTTAAAAGGCAGTCGTTTGACTGCCTTTTCTTTTATAATAAATAATTTATATATTATATATTGCTTATTAATAATTACTGTGATATAATAAATTGATTTATTATGGGGTAGTATGATATGATAATTCTCGGAATTGACCCCGGCTACGCAATTGTAGGCTGGGGTGTACTTGAATATAAAATGAATAAGTTTCGTGTTCTCGGCTACGGCGCTATAACTACCGAGGCTCATACCGATTTCCCGTTAAGGCTGCAAACTATATATAACGATATGTGTTATCTGTTTGAAAAGTATAAGCCTGAGGTTATGAGTATGGAAAAGCTTTTCTACAACAATAACGCAAAGACTGTTATTGACGTAGCGCAGGCAAGGGGAGTTATCACTCTTTCGGCTCAAAATTATGGGGTTGACATTTTTGAATATACTCCGCTTCAGGTTAAGCAGGCTGTTGTTGGCTACGGTAGGGCCGAAAAAAAGCAAGTGCAGGAAATGACGAGATTAATGCTCGGCCTTGCAAAAATACCTAAGCCGGATGACACTGCCGACGCTTTGGCTATGGCTATTTGCCACGGTCATTGCTCCGGCTCAATGATGGGTAAACTTAATTCGCTGAAATAAAGGAATTTGTTATGATATATAATTTAAGGGGTAAACTTACTGTTTGTGATATTAATTTTATAGTTGTTGAATGCGGTGGGGTTGGCTTTAAGTGCTTTACCTCGCTTAATACTGCTAAGCAACTCGGCGAAATCGGCAATGAGATAAACGTATTCACTCACCTTGCAGTTCGTGAGGATGCAATGGATTTGTACGCCTTTGCCACCACCGAAGAACTTGACGCTTTTAAACTTCTTATCACCGTATCGGGTATCGGTCCTAAGGCGGCTGTTGCAATTCTTTCCGAGCTTACTCCCGATAGGCTGGCGCTTTGCATAGCATCCGGTGACGCTAAGTCGATTACAGCAGCGCAAGGTGTCGGTAAGAAAACGGCTGAAAGAGTAGTTCTTGAGCTTAAGGATAAAATCGGCTCAATCGCTACCGAAGTGGCTTCTGCAACAGTTTCTAATTTGCAGAAAAACATTGAAAACAGCGCAAGCGCAGAGGCTATTGAAGCTCTCGTTTCTCTCGGCTATTCGCAGTC
>DAVZKM010000048.1:0-11153 GCA_052272245.1 Eubacterium sp. | reverse complement strand
GAAGGCAGGCATCGACCTTAACAGAAAGATGCTTTCTGAAATCGCTGTTTCTGACCCAACTGCTTTTACAGCACTTGTTGAATCAGCAAAGGCTGCTCTTTGATTTTAATTAGATATTCAAGCTTACCCACTCATTTAATGAGTGGGTTTTATATTACGAGAAATTATAATTCACAAATAGTTTATTGAATTAACAGGCAAAATGGTATAATATATAATTGAATGGGGATGATACAATGAAAAAAAGAACTTTCAATATCATTGTCTTAGTTGTCACAGTTATAACTATGGCGTTTTTGCTTGCGTTGTTTCTTACAGAAAAGTCAGACGTTTCAATCTTTCAGGATAAAAAGCCTTCAACTTATTCTGTTGAACTTAATTTAAAAGAGAAAACCGTTAAAGATTCTAATGCAAAGCAGGGAATTATACGAACTTTTACTTATAAAATTAAAGATGCTGAAAAAGAAAAGAACTTGATGTTCTATGTAATTCACAGTAATACCAAGGTCTTTATTGACAATAAACTTGTATATTCACGCCAAGCAAAAAATAATGCAAAGTTTTCTGCTTCACCCGGTTGCTATTGGGCTAAAATCGGATTTTCGCCGAGTGATACGGGCAAGCAAGTTTTAATTCAGGTTGAACCTGTATATAAAAATATGATAAATCGGACAATTAACTTTCTTGAAGGGGAGCAGTATGAAGTGTTTCATATTACTCTGCAAAAAGAACTTGTGCCAATGGTGCTGGGCTTTATACTTATGTTGCTCGGAACAATCTATTTCGTTGTTTCTGTTTATTATAAAATTGAAAACCGTAATGCTTCAAATTTTGTTTATTTGGGTATCCTATCACTTCTTGTGGGATATTGGAAGGTATTTGATACTCAATTTATGGCTTGGTTTCTTGATTCAAATGCGAGGTATATTTCTTTACTTAGTAATATTGCAATTTTACTTATTCCTATTGGCTTTCAACTTCATATCATTTCAAATTATAAAAAGAAAGATAAGTATTATAAATGTTTGGTTTCGTCTGCTGTTGCCAATATGATTATTGCAGTAATTGCGCTTTTTATTGATTTACTTAAAATTCTTGATATAAGACCTTTTACAGACTATTATTTGTATTATATGACAGTTACGATAGTAGTATTATTGATATGCGAAATAATCAGATTAAGTAAAGAAACTGTAAATCTTGATAATGTGTTTATATCAATCTCGGTAATTATTTTGTTTATATGTTCATTGGCTGATATTGTTGTTTTCTTTAACAAAAGCAGAACTCACAGCCCTAATTATGTTATGGTCGGTACGCTTATTTATGTTTCGGTTTATGCACTCATAACTCTTAAAGATATGAACGATACCTATAGCAGGGATAGGGCTACGGGGCTTTATAACAGGAATAAATGTAATGAGATAATCAGGTATTCAAACGATGCTAAATCGACTGTAATAATGTTTGATGTTAATAATCTTAAGTATATCAATGATACCTTCGGCCACGAATCCGGTGATACCGTATTGAAGGCTTTTGCCGGCATTATGAGAAGTTGTATTCCGGCGGGTAATTTTCTCGGCAGAAGCGGCGGTGACGAGTTTATAGCCATTATTCATAATAATGATGAAAACAGAATTGACCATATTATTAAAGATATTAACTGCCAAATAGATGAATATAACAAAACAAATAATAAAGAATATAAATTAAGTGTTGCAAGCGGATATGCACTTTCTACCGAAACGGAAAATAAAACATATCGTGAAATGCTCAGGCTTGCAGATAAGCGAATGTATGAAAACAAGCGAAATATGAAAGAAAGCATAAAATGCTGATAAATAAACAGGCTATCGAATTTATATGTGTAATCCGATGGCTTGTTTATTTTTTTATCTCTAAACGGTGTGATTTTTTCGATTTGATAATATATAAAAAGCACTCGGTAATATAGGCAAAATATTAAAACAAGAATTTCAATAGTAAACAATATTGCAGGTATGCTGTATTTATGGTATAATTATATAACGATTTATTGATATAAGATATGCCGGGACGGAGGCTGTCGCATTGCGACTAATGAAAAATGATTTTTGGAAACGACTTGAAAAAAGCAAAGATTCTTATTGTTGATGATTCGCATATCAGCCGAATGAAACTTGAAGATATTTTGGGTGATAAATACGAATTTGTTGAAGCGTCTAACGGGCGTGAAGCAATTGCCGCAATAAAACAAAATAATAATACTATCGACCTTGTTTTGCTTGATTTGATGATGCCTGTTATGAACGGGTTTGAAGTTCTTGAATATATGAAACAAAACGGTTGGCTCGATTATTTGCCCGTAATTGTTGCTTCAGCTGAATGCGACATCAAGTATATGGAAACGGCTTATGAACTTGGCGCAATTGAGTTTATTAAGCAACCGTACGATGCAAGCATTGTTCATAGGCGTGTTGAAAATACCCTGGCACTTTATCAAAATCAAAAGCGGCTTGTAAAAATTGTAGAACAACAAATATATGAAAATGAAAGTTACAGCAGGCAGATGATTGATATTCTCGGCCAAATTGTTGAATTTAGAAACGGTGAAAGCAATCTTCATGTTCACCATGTTCAGCTATTAACAAGAATATTGCTTACAAATTTGCTTGATATTACTGATAAATATAATCTTTCGGAAAAAGATATAATGCTTATATCAAATGCGTCTGCTTTGCACGATATAGGTAAAATATCAATTGATGAAAAGATACTTAACAAACCCGGCAAACTTACTCAAGAGGAGTTTGAAGCAATTAAAACTCACAGCGCCGTCGGCGCACAAATGATTGAAAAGCTCCCGGATTATGACGGTAATAATAAAGATGATATTTTGTATTATTGTTACCAAATTTGCCGTTGGCACCACGAAAGGTGGGACGGCAAAGGCTATCCCGACTCACTTAAGGGTGATGAAATTCCAATATCTGCACAAGTTGTTGCACTTGCCGATGTTTATGACGCACTCACAAGCGAAAGGTGCTACAAAACGGCATTTTCGCACAATACCGCAATCAATATGATTTGTAACGGTGAATGCGGTGCGTTTAATCCACTGCTTATTCGTTGCTTGCGGGAGTCTTCAAATTATATTAAAACTGCAATTCATGGTAATTCAAACGAAATCGGCGAAGAAAATATGATTTTGAAAATTGCGCATGAAACTTTGATTGATAAGTTGAATAACTATTCAGATAAAGATATTTACCTTGTCGAGCAGGAGAGTAAAAAGCGCCAATTCTTTATCGAAGGAGTAAAAGAACTTCAACTTGAATATGACAGCGAAAAAAGAACTGTTACAATGTCAAGCTATGCGGCAGACTTCTTCGGTTGCGACAGTTTAGTTATGGATATTGATGATTCAAAGTCGTTTTTGGCTACAGATAATATTGATAAATTCAAAAAAATTATTATGCAAACATCTCCGAAAAATGCTTATGCCGATACTAATATGCATTTGGTAAAAGACGGCAAAAAGTATTTGTGTGATCTTAAAATTATGAGCCTTTGGAGTAATGATATCAACCCTAAGTTTTTGGGTTGTGCCATCAGAATTATTCCTAATAATGATTTTGAATCCGTAAGCTCGTTGGTTATTAACGATACGGATGTTGAAGATTTAGCTGATTTTATAAATCAAATGAATAAAATTTTTGATGTTGTACGTGTTGTTGACCCTGAAGTTACAAGTGTGGTTTCTGCCGATGAATACGAACAGGCAGTTGAAAATTCAAAGAAGAGTGAAAAGTTAAAATGCTATGAACTTTGGGGCAAGGGCAAAAGGTGCCAAAACTGCACATCGTATAAAGCGCTTAAAACTAAACAAATACAGTCAAAGCTTGAATTTGTAGGCGGCAGCGCTTATCAAATATTTTCAAAATATATTAAGCTTAACGGTAAAGAGCTTGTTGTTGAAATGGTGTATAAAAATAAAGAAGATATGCTTCTTGATGCAACGGGTAAAAATGATTTGATAGATTATGTAAAAAGCTATAACAGGCGGCTTTATCGTGATTCGCTGACAGGTGCATATAATCGCCGATATTTTGATGAAGTCGCAAAGCATATGGGCGATATAGGCGGTGTGGTTATGATGGATATTGACCGCTTTAAGTTTATTAACGATAAATTCGGGCATATAGCCGGTGATATAGCAATTAAAAGTGTTGTTGCTTCAATCAGCAAGGTTATCCGTGAAAACGATAAACTTATTCGATATGGCGGCGATGAGCTTGTTCTTATCGTTGGCAAGATTTCCTGTGGTGAATTTGAAAAAACACTTAGGAATATTGTTGAAGTGGTTAAAAATACAGAGATTGATAATCAGCCTGATTTAAAACTTTCGGTCACTGTCGGCGGAGTTTACGGAATTAACGATGTCGAAAGTGCTGTTGAGGAAGCAGATAAATTGATGTACCAAGGCAAAAATAAAGAAGAACATATAGTCTCTGATAAAACCGAGAGTGAATAAAATAAATTTAAAAGAGTTTTATATGACGGTCTGCGGCAATTAAGCCTTAAATCGTTTTGATATTCTTTCAAAAGCAAGTATTTCATTTACCGACATACTGCTTGATTAAAGCGAAAATATACAATAACTCTAAATAAGTTTTGCCTATTTTGTTGACAATTCACAAATGTGAAAAAGCGGCAAGAAATTGTTGACAAATTCGGCTTTCATTGGTATAATTAGACAGCAATAAGAAGTTGCTAACTTAATATTTGGCAAACCTCCGGAAACGGTGGGACGCAAAGTTATGAACCTAAGGTATTTATTTACTATGGTAGTCAAACCGCAGATTGTAAGTTTTATCAATTTGCGGTTTTTTTTATTTGTTTAATATTTTTTGATATAAATTTGAATGAAAAGGAGAAAATATTATGAAAAAGATTAAAGCTATTGCACTTGCACTTGCAGTAATAATGCTTGTGTCTTGCTTCCCGTTCAGTGCTTTTGCTGCTGAAGAAATGCAGACTGTTGACGCAGTTTATTACATTTTGAAGGAGGGGTTACCTGTTCCTGCCGGTACAGCAAGCCAACCTACAAGCAATTATGCAAAGGCAGGCAAGGGCAAAATCACAATTACAAAAGGTTTCAAAGGTGAATATAACGAAGACGGCGTAACCAATATTGTTGAAGCACCGGAAGTTAAACTTCAAAAAGGTCAGTCAATCGTTTGGTATGTAACAAAGGTTGAAGGCGACGGCTGGCATGTAGACGGTGTAGTTACTCCGTTTTATTCATTCCTTTATGACGGTAACGGTGCTGAAGGCTCAACAACAGACCCGACTCATTATTTTGAAAAGGATACCGCTAAGGTGGCTAAAAATAAGTTCACTAAAGAAGGCTATACTTTCAAGTCATGGAACACTAAGGCCGACGGCACAGGCACAACATATATGCCGGGAGATAAGATTAAGATTAAGAACCTTGGTTTCCCTAAGGGCATTAACACTTTGACTCTTTATGCAATCTTTAGGGAAGAGGTTGCTACAGACTATCAGTACAAGAAAGTTAAGATTGTTACTCCTAAGAAAATGTCAGTTCGTTTTGAGGACGGAAAAATTTATAAAAACGGCGATTCGATTATACTTGCAATCGGCAAGAAATACAAGTTCCAAATGTGTTCAAATGACTGGGATACAAATACTTATACCGATGACGGCCATGGCATCGCAGGTACAGTAGTATATACCGTAAAGTTATCAAACAGCAATACTGAAAGAAAGTACGACGAAGCGTCAAAAACATTCGTACTTCCAAAGAGCGACCCTGTTCTCAGAACAGACGTAAACAATTGCTTTATGGCTTACAAATTCCACTTCAAGACTGATTACAACAAGCAGACAGGTATTGCTAAGGTTGTAAATACTCCTATTGAAAGCCTTTCTGTTAACCTTCCTCTCGGTTCAACAATCGCTGCCGATGCTTATATTGGTATGAAGTTTAAAAAGACTGACTTTGTATTTGTTGAGAAAGACAAGGACAACCTTAAGGAATCTTACAAAACATATAATTGGGGATTCTAAATTAAATAGGCAAATTGTCGGAAACGGCAAGACGCAAAGTTATGAGCCTAAGGTTGTTTTAACTATGGCAGTCAGACCGCAAGATTTTTCTTGCGGTCTTTTTAATTGTAATTCATAATTAAATATATTATAATAATAAAAAATATATTTATATGTAAATATTGACAGAAGTGTGGAGAATCATTATGAAAAAAATTATATCTTTATCCTTGGTGCTTGCTCTTTTTTTAACTGTGTTTACAGCCTGCTCTAATGTTGACCCGAATGTTAAGCAGACTACTGAAAGCCAAAGTGATGAATATGAAGTTGATACGCAAGAAAATACTTCCGCCGTTTCATCTGCAAATAATGATGATAAGGTTGTTGACAGCGAGTATTTTGCCAATAGGAGTTATGAACTGTGCTTTCTTTTAGCTGTTAAGTCTTTTAATAAACCTGATGATATTTCGGTAAATGCGCTCGTTCAATTCGCATTTTGCAGAATATATTATGATAATCTTACAGATATGCCACGCTCCGGTGTTAAAACAAGAGAGGCTACCGTCAAGCAAATTCAAGCCCAAATTCAAAAGGATTTCGGCAGCGTGAGTGTTGACGTAACAAAGTCTGATTTGTATAACAGGGATAAGAAAAAATTTGAAATGTGGGAGCCTCTTTACGGCAGTGATATTTATTTCAACACTAAAAGCGAAAAGGTGAGCAACAGCGAATATAACGTAACTTCAACCTTCTATAACGATGAGGCTAAGACTGAAATTAAAGGCACAACCGTTATGACCGTCGGCATTGCAAAGGACGGCAAGCAATATATAAAAAAACTTTCTTCAAAATAAGGAGACTGTTATGAGTGAAAACGATTTACTTAAAGAACTTAACGATGCAAAATATTTGAATTCACGGCTTATTGCGATTGTAAATGATATTGAGGCAAAATATAATGAGCTTGGTGAGCTTATCAATGAATTTAACACCTTGCTCGGCACTGATTCGGATGCTACCGTTGATAATAACGAACAGGTTAAAAATTTGCTTAATAAGTATTCGAAATTAAAATAGTGAGGTAAAATATGAAGCCAACTGCGACAAAGATTAAAACTAAATTTAAAAAGTATTTTTCAGGTGTCCGCTTGAATCTTGCTGTTTTTTCCGCACTTGCAATTGCAATGGTGCTTCTCTCATTCGCAATCCAATATGCCGGCAATTATGTTTTTGAACTTAAAAATGATGTTAGAAATATTCAATCTTGGGACTATACATATATTTCATCAGCCGATTCCGTGGCAGATATCGGTAAGCTTAAAAATTCAAATTATGTTGTGCCTATTTCCAAAAAGGGAAATACGGGAT
The DNA here is from genome assembly GCA_052272245.1 of Eubacterium sp. Taxonomy (GTDB): domain Bacteria; phylum Bacillota; class Clostridia; order Oscillospirales; family Acutalibacteraceae; genus Eubacterium_R. The sequence goes on along the minus strand of DAVZKM010000048.1, from coordinate 3,731 downwards.
ATTGCTATTTAACGCATACATTTGAGAAAGTCAGTGAAAAAACATATCTTAAAATTATTACAGACCATTCACCGATAAAAGTTATTGTAAACGGTCAGGAGGTTTATAATAATCATTACGGCAAAGATAAGTATGTTGCTAACAGCTACAACTGCATAACTCTTAATAAAACAACCCGTTCACAAAAAGTTGAAGTTTATATGGCTGTACCTTTTTCTATGAGCTTTAACGTTCAAACATCAAGCACGCCTGATACATCTTTTAAATTAACGCCGTCGTTTTTTGCGGGTGCGTTTATTGTGCTTATAGGCATAATAATGCTGTTTGTTTCACTTGTATTTTCTGTTAAAAATAAGCATATATCAAAAATCTTATTTGTGGCACTTTTTGATATTTTCAGCGGTGCGGGTGTTGTATTATGGCAATTTCTTCAAAATTCATATTATTTGAATGCGCCCCTTTATTTAAATATTTCGCTCGCTGTTAAGCTTATTGTTATATTTTGGGCAAGCGTAAGTGCAATTTCCAATTTCGGTATGCTTTCAAAATCATCAAAATTTATGATTGCATTGAGCGCACTGCTTATAGCAGGATGCGCAGTTTTCAATGTGCCGGCAGTTTTGCGCATTGTTCCCGTTGCTGTTTCGGCTGCTCTTTTTATAGCTCTTATTTTAGCGCAGGGTTCATTTATAAATGCAGTTGGAAGAAGATTTAAAGGCTCAGGCTCCGTATGGTTTTTGGCTACCTATATTGTGCTTGCAAATTTCATTTTGGAACTTCAACTTTTCTTTGGGCAAACAAAGTATTATGTTGTTTTTACAGTTCTTGTTTCACTTGTATATACTGTGGTAATGACTATTGTGAAATATGATGAATCTTCCAAAAAATTTAATGAAAATAAAAAGCAAAAGCAACAGTTTTTAAACAGTCTTGGCTGGGTTGATTCTCTTGCAGATATGATGAAAAAAGTAAGTGCAGCTTTTGATGATGAAGAAAAGCTTGTTACCGCCGCACAGGAGTTTAAAGCTATTATAAATGAAAAAATACCGGGTGATAATGAGCTTGCAATAGGTGTATGCATATTGGGGGAAGACGGTACTTTTTATGAGATTTATAATGATAATCTTGATGAAAACTGCAACTACAATATGATTGACGAAAGATTTGCAGACTCCGCCCAAAGTCACCATGTTTTATGGGGAAATACCTATTTTGATGTGGTTATTGATAAAAACGGTACTCCTTATTCTATTCTTCATTTTGAAGGGGCAAACGATTTGCTTTCACTTAATATTAATAATATAGTTGAAACTATAAGCGCAGATTTGGATGTTGTGCTTAACCTTACCGATGATGAAATTGCAAATGAGGAATTTGAAGCAGGTGTATTTGCACAGCTTGCCGGTACGGTTGAAACTAAAAACGGTGTTGGCAAAAACCACCTTGAAAATGTATCAAATATTACTTTTTGCCTTTGTGCTCAGCTTGGGCTTAAAGAGAATGAAATCAGGCAAATAGGCTACGCTTCAATGCTGCATGATATAGGCAAAATAGTTATTCCGGAAGAACTTGTAAAAAAGCAGGGCTATTTAACCGAAGATGAAAAAAATATAATGCGTGTTCATGCTGAATCGGGATATAAAATTCTTTCCTGTATAGATACTGAATTTATGCAGCTTGCAGGCGAAATCGCATATTACCACCACGAAAAATATGACGGCACGGGATATTATGGCAAAAAAGGGGAGGATATTCCTCTTTCGGCAAGGATTGTATCCGTTGCAGATGTTTTTGACGCTCTTACATCTTCACGGCCTTATAAAACAGCGTGGACTGACGAACGTGCAATAGAATATCTTAAAGAAAACAGCGGCACCTCATTTGACGAAAAGATAGTTGACGCTTTTCTTGAATGTTTTGATACTATTCGAGAATTAAGACGGGGCGGTGAATTCTAATGACAGATGAAAATTTTGATAAATTAGACTCTTTTGATAATATTTCGCCGGATGAATTTGAAAACGAAGATATTGTTGAAAGTGATAAAAATGAAAAAAGCACTACTGATTTTGAAGAATTAAAAAACGACAATACTTATGTTGCGCCGAAAGATGAAAATACTTTTGACGCCGATAAACTTGATGAAATAACAGATAAAAAAGTCAAAAAGAAATTTGATAAAAGAAAAACCAAATGGTATTGGATTGTACCGCTTATAGTTTTAATTATTATTACAATTGCTTTTATCGGCTGGCAGGTTAAGCCTAAAACAAAGCTTAATATTTGTGTGCTTGATAAGACAGTTCTTGTTGCAACAGATGATAACGATGTTGATAAGGATTTGGCTTACAGAAAGCATCAGGGCCTTTTCTGGCTTTTAGAACAAAAGAAAATCGTTTTTCAAGACGGTAAATATTACGATTATAAAAAGGACTATTTCGGCAGGCAGCTTAAGGATGACGGTACAGTTGATAAGGAAAAATCACTTACAACTCTTGATTATGTGCCTGATTTAATGTATATTTCCGATGTCTACGGTGCAACTAACGATACCTATGGTTATTTTAATAAAAATGAGGCTTTGACAAGCGGATTTAGCAGTGATGATATGTCGGTAGTGTCGTATGCATATGAAAACAATGCCACTGTTGTAGGCGAAATGGAATTGTTTAATTCAAATATGAGCGCTTATGTTAAATCACAGCTTGAATCACTTTTCGGTATGTCGCAAACAGGCTGGGTTGGCAGATATATATTTGAACTTCAGGATTTTACCGATGTGCCGGACTGGGCGCCTCCGCTTTATGAGCAGCAGGAGGGTGTGGAATGGCAGTTTTCAGGTCCGGGCATACTTCTTGTTTCAAATGAAGGCAAAATAATTGTACTTGAGCAAAAGACTGATTTTAATTCAAAAAACCTTCTTCAAATTTCAATAAACGATGAATATAAAAAAGAATTTAAAGGCGCAAAAAAATGCAACTTTTACAATTGGTTTGAGCTGATTGAAGCCAACAGTTCAACAGAAACTCTTGCCACATTTAAATTTGATGTTAACGCAACAGGTATGGAAAAGCTTAAAGATATTTCGAGCAAGCCGCAATTTGTTGCAATAACACGCAAAAAGCAGGAAAATAAACCTAATGCTTATTATTTCGCAGGTGATTTTAACGATTATGTAAGTAAGAAAAATATAAACAGATTTCTTGGTGCAGATAAAGTTTTCAAACTTCTTTCTTATGATAATCAAGGTGATATCAGCTATTTTTATTGGAATTTTTATAATCCTTTAATGACAAATGTATTAAAAGAAGTTGAAAAATCAAATGCTTCACTCCATAAAGATGAAAATAAGGATGTTAAAAATAAAACAGCTGTTTCAAGAATTAATAATGATTATATTGAAGTAAATGTAAACGGAAAATGGCAAAAACTTTACTTAAAAGCATTGAGCCTAAATGCATTTAAACCGGGTGAAAAGAAATATACAAGGGATTATACCTATTATGAATCACTTATAAATGAACTTGTTTCAATCGGGGCAAATTGCGTTAGGGCAAAGGATATAATGCCGGCAGAATTCTACCGTGCGATATATCAAAATAATAAGGATAACAGCGGCAAAACAATTTATCTTATTCAGTCAATAACCGCACCTGACGGTTTATCGGCGGGCGAATATCTTGGCAGTGACGGTCAACCCACAGCTGGAGGTTGCCGATCTGAAAGCCATT
>DAVZKM010000047.1:0-11156 GCA_052272245.1 Eubacterium sp. | reverse complement strand
GGACCATCTACAGCCTGTTCTCACGGCTCGGCTCTCTGACGGGATAAAGCTTTTTCATACGATATCCCCCATTGAAACGGCTGAAGCAAGGTATCTTTTTGTAATTCTTCTGATTTGAGTTGTATAAAAATTAAGGCTTGAAAACACCTCTCGCCTGCCGCCTGCTTTAGAAATAATGCCATCGCTTAAAAATGAAACATAATCAGAAATATCGCCGGCAAAGTCCAAATCGTGCGACACCATAATTATTGTTTTTCCCTGAGCCTTAAGTTCAAAAAGAAGCGATTTCAAATCATTTTTTGAAAATTCGTCAAACGCTTTGGTAGGCTCGTCAAGAAGAAGAATATCGGCATCCTGCTCAAAAAGTATACCGAAAGCAAGCTTTTGAGCCTGACCGCCGCTCAAATCAAACGGATGCTGATTAAGGCAATCGGCAATACCGAGTTTTTCGGCAGTTTGAAGCTTTATTTCATCACTGACCAAATCCTTTGTAAAAAGATATTTTACATTTTGGGGCATATATGCGCATTTGCCTAAAATTTTCGACTTGCCCGAATATTGTTTTTTAATGCCGGCAATCACCTTTAAAAGAGTGGTTTTACCGCTGCCGTTAGCGCCGATTATACAGTTAATTTGAGCTTTATATGCCTTGAAATTAAGGAATGATAAGATATCCCTTTGATTTTTATTATAAGCGAATGTAATATTTTTCAAATTAACGCAAACTTCCGATTTATTTTCATTATGATTTTCAACCGGCTTTTCTTTAAGCTCATTTGCAAGAGAAACGGCAGATTTAATATTAAGCGGCCTTTCATCAAAAAGACGGGTACAAATAGGAAAATAAGGCAAAAGAGAAGCATTGTTTTTTGCATTATAAGGTGTATCGTTACAAATAATTTCACCGTTTTCAAGTATAACAAGCCTATCGCAAAAATCAATAAATTCCTCACTTGAATGTGAAACAACAATAACAGTTACACCAAGCTCCTCGTTTATCCTTTTAAGCATAGACGAAACGGTAGTAACTGCCTTAGGGTCAAGCTGAGAAAGCGGTTCATCAAGCAAAAGCACCTGAGCATCGCTTATTATCGCAGAAGCAATTGCAACGCTTGACTTTTCGCCGCCCGAGAGCTCATTAATCTTTTTATCAAGAAGAAAATTGAGATTAAAAAACGAAGCGGTTTCGCCTATTCTGACAGTTATTTCGTCATTTGAATATTTTTCATTTTCAAGTGCAAAGGCAAGCTCCGAGCGAACGTTATCACAAACAAATGACGTTTCCGGATTTTGACCGACAAAACCGATACTGCCGCAATTGATATTAATCTCACCGCCGATTTTACCTACCGGAGCAATTTCCTTTTTAAGCATGCGAAGAAGGGTCGATTTGCCGCTCCCGCTTTTGCCCATTACAAGTATAAACTCGCCTTGCTCAACATTTAAATCGATGTTTTTCAGCGCTGTCTTATCAGAAAGAGGATAAGAAAATGTTAAATTTTTTGCTTCAAAAAGTGCCATTTTATACCCTCCGAAATATTAATTATAACAGGTAAAAACATATATAATGTATATAAAATAAGAAAAATCGGTGAAAAGGAAAGAATTTTAATTTCCGGGTCGAATATAAATTCCGCCTTATCAAGCGAATTAAAAATTATACAAGCTACACTCAAACCTAAAGCAATTATTAAAACAATGCTGTCATTAAAATTAAATTTGTATTTAGAATACGGTTTACGGGAGGAATTAAAACCTCTGGCACGCATAGTATCGGACACCTCTATGCTTTCCTCCAACGTCATAGAAACAAGAGCCGAAAAATTATCAAGGCTCTTTTTCAATTTACTTTGACTTGCATTTACATTAAGCCTTGCATCGTTAATTTCCTGAGCATTTTTTCGCAAACGTGGAATAAAGGAAAGCGTCATAGTCAAAACAAGCGTCAAATTAGGCGCAAGTTTCGAAAAAACAGACATAAATTTATCACTGCTCAAAACATAAGAATAGCTTGAAAGCCAAACAATTACACTTGAAAACATAACACCTTGGCACAAGCCGTAGGCAAGTCCCTCGACAGTAAAATTTTTATTTGAAATTGAAAAGAGAATATCAATTCCGTAAGACGTAAACAACATATTAAAAAGCCCGATAAGAATTGTAAACGGCAAAAGAAAAGCAAAAAACGTTTTAATTGCCTTTTTACCCTGAAGCATAGCGTTATAAATAACACCCGCCAAAAGTGATACGCCGAGAAATATCGGATTAAAATTTAAAAGAATAAGTAAAACGGCAAAAATAAAAAAGAGAAAGCAAACCTTAGGATTAAAATTTGAAAATTTATCCATAGCGCTTCCCCTTCCGAAATTAATATTCAATACCTTTTCTTGCCTTAACTCCCAAATCATAAGGGTGTTTTATTTTATCCATAAAAGTTATATAGTCTGCTTTTTCAAAAAGTCTTTCGATTTTCTTATGACCGGTGATGACGATTTCCCTGCCGTTGAGCATATCAAGAATATCAAGTACTTTATCAGCCGGAACAAACGAATCAATAACGTCGAGAAATTCATCGAGAATAATCATATCGCTTTTTGAACTTATTATATAGTCAATCGCACCGTCAACCCAAGCTTGATATTCTTTACCCGGATTAAACGGCAAAGTATCGGGCGCATTGAAAATGTCAAACGGCAAAACAGACAATTCGCTTGATTTATTATCCTTTAAAAACTGAACAAAAGTAACGTTATTTCCTGCGCCCTTGGCTCTCATACCCTGACCGATTGCGGCAGTTGTTTTGCCCTTGCCGAAGCCGTAATAAATTTGAATCATCTGATTCTGACCTCTTCCTTAGTTTTAAACGAATAGCCGTAACTGTCGAGAATATGCATCTTTTTTAGTGCAAGTTCGCATCCCTTTGACACGCAGAGATTAGCCCTGACGGGAATCGTTACGTCAAGATTAAGTGTTTGAGAAATAAGCTTGTCAAGACCAAAAAGTTGTGACATACCGCCCGTTAAAAGAACGCTTGAATTTGTAATATCAGCCACAAGTTGAGGAGAGGTACGTTCAAACATTGACTTGGCAACAGACATAATTGCATCAAGAAGTTCCCCAAAACAAGCACAAATCTCATTACCTGTTATTTCAACAACCTTAGGAAGACCCGAAAGAACATTCCTGCCCTTGGCATTCATTGTAACATCCGTATCTCGCATTACGGCTGAACCGATGGTTTTTTTAATATCCTCGGCAGTTCTTAAGCCTACAAGAAGTCCGTGCTTTTCCTTAAGATATTTAACTATAGCCTCGTCAAAATCATCCCCGCCGATTTTAACAGTTTCATTTTGGCTCATTGCGCCCTGACTGATAACTGCCATATCTGTTGAGCCTGCACCGACATCAATAACAAACACGCCTGTAGGATTAAGCGGGTCAATTCCTGCTCCAAAAGAAGCGCAAAGAGGCTGTTCAACAAGGCAGACAGAGCGAGCGCCTGCCGAAATCAAAACGGATATAAGCGTTCTTCTTTCAACGTCCGTGCTGTCAGACGAAACGGACGCTACTATTCTCGGCTTAAATATATTCTTCTTAAGGACCTTGTTCATAAAATATTCTACCATTTGGCAGGCAAGGTCGTAATTACTTACATTTCCGCTTTTAATAGGCTGAATAACGCTTACGCCGACAGGCTCTCTGCCTTCAAGGTAATAAGCACGCTTACCGGCATAAAGCATTTCGCCCTTATTAACGTCATAGGCAACGTAAGCCGGCTCACTCAAAACAACGCCCTTGCCTACAACTGAAATAACTATAGAGCTCGTGCCCAAATCTATTCCCAAATCATAACCAAACATATTTAACATTCCTAAATAATTATAATTTTTAAACTTTATATTATGTTACTTAAAAAAAGCATTATTGTCAACAGATAAAAAATGAACAAGTGCGCTGTAGCGTCTGCTTTTTTTATCATTATCCACCATAGCCTTGACCGAAGCCTCGTTCCCGACAATAATGAGTAAATTGCGGGCACGGGTCAAAGCGGTATAAAACAAATTCCTATACGAAAGCTTAGGCGGGGTTGCAATAGTCGGCAAAACAACTGCTGCAAACTCGCTGCCCTGGCTTTTATGTACGGTCATAGCGTATGCAAGCTCAATTTCCTTAACATTTTCAATGCTATACATTGCTTCCTTATCGTCAAAGCGAACATTAATAATATCGTTGGCACGATCAATACGTGTAAGTATTCCTATATCGCCGTTAAATACTCCCGTGCCGTTTTCGCCGTCCTTAAACCATGGAACATCATAATTATTTTTAATTTGCATAACCTTATCGCCTTCACGCAGGGTATAGCCTTTATATTTAATTTCGTTTTTATCATAAGACGGCGGATTAAGTTTTGCTTGCAAAAGCGCATTTATATTTTCAGTTCCTACCTCACCCTTACGGCTCGGACAAAGCACCTGAATATCTCGTACACTGTCAAACCCATAGCCTAAAGGTATTCTGTCAGTTACAAGATTTACTATTTTTCCCGCTGCATTATATTTTGAATTTTCCCGAAGTAAAAAGAAATCGGAATTAATACTGTTATCAAAAACAGGCATCTCACCGTTTACTACCCTATGAGCATTTGAAACAATTTTACTTTTCATTGCCTGACGAAAAATTTTATCAAGGCTTACAACACCGATTAGCTCGCTTTTAATCAAATCGGCAAGTACATTGCCTGCACCGACAGGCGGAAGCTGATTTTTATCCCCCACCATAATTAAGCGGCAGGAAAGCGGTAAAGCGTCCAAAAGTGCCGAAAAGACAGTAACATCAACCATTGAAAGTTCATCAACAATTACTGCGTCACATTCGAGCGGATTTTTAAGATTATGAGCAAAGCTCGGCTCGGTGGCGCCGTCCTTATATTCAACCTCAAGAAGCCTGTGGATAGTCTTAGCCTCTTTGCCTGTAAGCTCGGTCATTCTTTTAGCGGCTCTGCCCGTAGGTGCGGCAAGCGCAACATCAAGACCTCTGTTTTCCATAAGAGTGATAATGCCCTTAACCGTCGTTGTTTTACCTGTACCCGGACCGCCTGTTAAAATAAGAAGTCCTTTATTAACGGCAATTTCAATAGCTTCTCTCTGCTTTTCATCAAAAGCGATATTATTAGTCTTTTCAAAAGCATCAATTTCGGCAGGTGAAATTTCCTTAGGAGCAGGCGGATATTCAATCATAACCTTTATACGCTCGGCAATTCCGGATTCCGCCTCGTAAATTTCAGGCAAAAAGAGAAACGCTTTACCATCAATATTTTCCTCAACAAGCTGCTTTGCATCAATAGCATTGTCAATCGCAATTTCAGCCTCGTCCTCATTACATTCCAAAAGAAGCATTGCGGGCTTTATAATGCTGTTTCTCGGCAAGCACGTATGACCGTTAAAAAGGTTATGCCTGACAATATATGTAACACCGGCTTGGCACCTGCAATCAAACGGCGGTGCCTGCTGCAAATTCATAGCGATTTCGTCCGCCCTGGCAAAATCAATACTGCCCACAAGAGAAACGAGCGCATAAGGATTTTCATTAACCACATCGAGCGAATTACTTTTGAGCACGCTGTAAATATCATAAGCTTCCTGCTGATTAAATCCAAGTTCGGCAAGACCGTTCATAACGTCCCTTGCGGCAAACTGCATTTTAAAATCCTTGCTTATCTGCTTAGCCTTAGATTTAGAAATGCCTTTAATTTCAGCAAGGCGCTCAGGCTCGTTTTCAATTACATTAAATGTACTTGAGCCGAATTTTTCTACTATCTTGGTTGCCGTTGCCTCACCTATACCTTTAATAATACCGCTTGCAAGAAAACGATGCATACCCGAAGCGTCAGCAGGGCGGCTGCGGGTCAGGCGAACAGATTTAAACTGCCTGCCAAAGCTTGGGTGCATAGTCCACTCACCTTGAAAGACAATTTGTTCCCCAACAGTAATATCACCCAAAACACCTACAACAGTAACAAATTCATCACCGGTTTTAATCTCGATGACTGCGTAGCCGTTAGCCTCATTTCTGTAAGTAATGCCCTCAACAACACCTGTTAAATTTTCAAGCTCGTCTGCCATAATTTTCTCCGTTATTTAAGCTTAGCGATAGTAACGCCGTTTTCGCCCTCGCCATATCGTCCGAGTCGGTATTCCGACACATTTGGGTGAGTTTTAAGATAATCGGTAACGGCACTCCTGAGTGCGCCCGTGCCCTTACCGTGAATAATTCTTATTTCTTCAATATTATTAAGCACACATCTGTCAATAAAAAGTCCGAGTTCAGATAAAGCTTCATCAACAGTTTCTCCTCTCATATCGATTTCCGTCTTAACATCGGCATCTGCACGAGATGAGGTACGATAAACATTGTGTTGAGCTTTAACAGACTTTTTCTTCGGTTTGTCAAGAATCATAATATCCGAAAGCTTAACACGTGTTTTAAGCAAGCCTGATTTAACAAAAACATTATTATTTTTAAACTCAAGAACCTCGCCTTCGCCGATACCTTTTATAACAATTCTGTCACCCGGTACGGGATTGCGTGGCAATTTATAGTCATAATCCCAATTATCCGCAAGCTCATTAGGATTAATAAGGTCGTCCATTTCACCCATTTGCGCCTTAACGGCTCTGCGTGTTTTGCGTGCAATTTCAATCGCATTAGACGATGTCTGTTCTTTTTTCAGTTTATCAAGTTCGAGAAGAAATTGACTTGACTTTCGTTCGGCGGCATCAATAAGCTTTTGTGCCTCACGCTTAGCTTTATCAAGTTCACGAGCCTTAAGAGTTTCTATCTTATCCATCTCAGACTGTGCTTTTTCCTCAATTTTTCTTGCCCTTTCAGTCATTTCCTCGGCAACCCTGCGTTCCTCTTCAAGAGCGTGACGTGAGGCTTCAAGTTTTTCAAGAATAGCTTCAAAGTCACGATTATCAGAGCCTACAATTGCCTTAGCATTATCAATAACATCTTGAGTCATACCAAGATGTTTCAAAATAGCAAAAGCATTTGATCTGCCGGGGACGCCTATTAAAAGTTTGTAGGTTGGGCGGAGCGTTTCAATATCAAATTCACAGCAGCCGTTTGTAACACCCGCAGTATCGAGAGCATAAGCCTTAAGTTCCGCATAATGGGTGGTAGCGGCAATAATTGCTCCCCTTTCTCTAAGCGCTTCAATAATAGATACAGCCAGTGCCGCACCCTCAACCGGGTCAGTACCTGCACCAAGTTCATCTATTAAAATAAGCGATTTATTATCTGCTATTTTCATTATATCAATAATATTGACCATATGAGACGAAAAGGTTGAAAGAGATTGCGCAATGCTCTGTTCGTCACCGATATCGACAAGAATATTATTAAATACAGAAACTCTTGACCTATCAGCTACCGGAATAAGAAGCCCGCACATAGTCATCAAAGTTAAAAGCCCAAGCGTTTTAAGCGATACGGTTTTACCGCCTGTATTAGGACCCGTAATGACGAGTGTATCGTATTCGTCGCCAAGCGCAATATCAGTTGCAACAACCTTTTTAGGGTCAATAAGCGGATGACGTGCCTTTTTAAGACAGATTATACCATCGTTATTGAGAATAGGCTTAGTAGCCTTCATTTTATATGCAAGGTGAGCCTTGGCAAAAATAAGATTAAGCCTTATTGCGCTTTCATACGAATGCTTAATCGACTCTGCAAAATCACCTGCTTCGGCCGAAAGCTCATATAAAATACGCATTATTTCATCTCGCTGCTTACCTTGGAGCACCTTAATGTCATTATTAGCGTCAACAACAGAGGCAGGTTCAATAAAAACGGTTGCGCCTGTTGACGAGGTATCGTGAACAAGACCCGGAACATTGCCCCTGCATTCAGCCTTAACGGGGACAACAAATCTGCCGTTACGCTGGGTAATAATTGCCTCCTGCAAAAACTGCTGATAATGAGATGAATGAATAAGAGAATCAAGCTTTTCTCTTATTGAGTTTTCTTTTGACCTGATTTTCTTTCTTATATCAAAAAGAGTATCCGATGCTTTATCGGCAATTTCCTCCTCGCTGATAATGCAGGATAATATTTTAGTTTCAAGATATTTATTGGAAGTTATCCCTTCAAAAAAGAAATCAAGACTTGTTTTCACCCCGCTTGAATGGTTGCGCCATTCGTCAAGAGTCCTGAGTGCACGCAGACAATAAGCAATATCTAAAAGCTCCTTAGGGTTAAGGGAACCGCCTGCTGCCGCCCTGTGAAGAGGATTATTTACATTTTTAAGACCCGAAAATGACGGACCGCCGAATCGGGCAAGAAGTGAAAATGCATCCTCTGTTTGTTGCAAAAGCATTTCAACCTCCGCCATATCGCAGGCAGGTTTAAGTTGCCTTGCCAAATCCTTAGCGTCATCGCATGAGCACTCGGCGGCAAGCTTTTCAAGAATCAAGTCAAGTTCAAGTGTTTTATAGTTTTTATTCATAAGTATTTACCTTTTATAATTTAACTGATTTGTAAAATTCAAGAGTGGGCAACCGTTTTTGAATACGTGACAAAACGTATTGCTCACTTATTTTAGAGAGTAATTCAAGATTTTTCTTGCTCAGTGAAAAGGAATATATTTTTTTAGGCTCGGTAAGGCAAATAAATCTTACAGCCGTTATAACATTTTTAGGGCAGGCAATTGCGCCGATTTTTTGACAATTTTCGCAATAAATACAGCCCTCAAGCGTATCAAAATACATAATATCGGTTTCATATGTACCGCAGTTTGCGCAAGCTAAAATATTAGGCATATAACCGGAAAGCGACATCAATCTGAATTCAACCACGGATTTAATCTGAATAATTGCCTTTTCTCCTTTGCAAAGAAGATGAAAAGAATTTAATAAAACGCTGAGCATTTCCTCCTCAGGCTGACCTTCATTAGCAAGTTCAAAAGCAAGCTGAGCAAAATACTGGGCAACCGCAAGGCGCTCAATATCCTTTCTCAAATCAAAAAATATTTCAATAGGCTTAGCGCCGTCAACAACATTAGCGTTTTTGCCCTGATAAATAGAAAATTCGCTGTATGCAAAAAGGGAGGTTGAGGCGGCAAATCTGTTTTTCAGTTGCTTAGCACCTCGTACAAAAGCATTAACAAGCCCGTAATCAGCAGTAAGGAGAGTAACTAAACGGTCACTCTCCCCAACTGTTTGCTCTTTTATTACAAGTCCCTTCGTCTTTGCCATTGTGCACTTCCCAATTAATGCCGTAATATTGATTTTCCGTCTGCTTAAATTTTAAATAATCGTCGATTTTACCCGAATTCCAAAAATCATTCCACTCGCTGTTTATCATAAAATATCACCCTTTTTATTTTATACTACGATGATAAATATAAGCGTGTGAAAATTTGGAATTAATTATTTATTGTCAAGACCGAAATTATGAATAAGACCTTCCCTGTTTCTCCAATCTTCTTTAACCTTTACCCAACAGTGAAGATTTACTTTAATTTGGAAAAAACGTTCAAGGTCCTGCCTTGCATAGGTAGAAACTTTTTTAAGCATTGAGCCGTTTTTGCCTATAACCATACCCTTGTGGCTTTCACGCTCACAATAAATTGTTGCATCTATATCAAGGATATCTTTATCGTCACGCTCACGCATTTTTTCGACTGCTACCGCTATACCGTGAGGAATCTCTTTATCCATTAAGCGAAGTATTTTTTCTCTTATAATTTCAGCCGCAAGCACTCTTTCAGGCTGGTCGGTCAAGGTATCGTCAGGGAAAAAGTGAGGTGATTCAAAAGCAAGTTTATCAAGTTCGTCAATAAGCTCGTCAACATGGTCGCCTTCGGTTGCGCTGACAGGAACGACTGCCGTAAAATCATAAAAAGAGGTAAGATAAACAATTCTTTCAAAAAGTTCCTCTTTATCGTTTATCATATCAATTTTATTAATAGCAAGAATAACCGGCATTTTTTGTTTTTTAAACATTTCAAGAAGCCGGAGTTCCTGCTCATTAAGTTCACCTCTCGGCTCTGTCAAAAAAAGGCAAGCATCAACACCGCCTATTGTATCGCCGACTGCTTCATTCATTTTTTCCCCAAGCTTATTATGCGCTTTATGAAATCCGGGTGTATCTGTAAACACAAGCTGAGTTTCGCCTTTAGTGAGCACACCCATAATCTTAGTTCTTGTGGTTTGCGGTTTTGATGATACTATTGCAATTTTTTGACCGAGCATTTTATTAAGCAATGATGATTTGCCTACATTCGGCTTGCCTACAATAGCTACAAAAGCTGTTTTTGTCATTATTCGTCTCCCATATAGTAGCTGTTATTACGCTTCCAGCCTATTTGCGTAAGTACGGTTTCTTCCTTTTCACGCATATGTACCGCCTCAAGGCCGCCGTTTTCATGGTCATAGCCCAAAAGATGAAGCATTGAGTGGACTGTTAAAAATCCGATTTCTCTTTGCAGAGGATGATTATACATTTCAGCCTGCTCAACCGCCTTAGGAACGGAAATCACAATATCGCCCAAAAGCTTAGCGCCTGTATCATGGTTTACATCATATTCTCCGTTTTCACCGAGAGGAAAAGAAAGAACATCTGTTTCTTTATCGATATTGCGATATTGCTTATTAAGTTCTCTTATTTGCTCGTTATCAACAAAACGAACACTTACTTCTGCCGAGCCTTCAAAATTTTCAAGTTCTAAAACTGCATGACAGCAACGTCTAATCAACATTCTTATTCCTGTTGGAATTTTAACTGCTTTTTGGTCATTTGAAATTACTACTTTAACTGCGTCCATTGTTCTTATCCTCCTCGTATTTTTGGTAAGCATTAACTATATCCTGCACAAGCTTATGCCTTACAACATCCTTTTTATCAAATTTGCAAATTGCTATATCGTTGACATTGCGAAGAATGTGCATTACTTTTTTTAATCCCGACTTTTTACCGTCAGGCAAATCTATTTGAGTTATATCACCCGTTATAACCATTTTCGAATTAAATCCCAAACGGGTTAAAAACATTTTCATTTGCTCAGGCGTGGTGTTTTGCGCTTCATCAAGAATAATGAAACTGTCATCATTCCCTCAGCCTCGCCACAGCGGTTGAATGGGTGCGCATCGATG
>DAVZKM010000046.1:0-11166 GCA_052272245.1 Eubacterium sp. | reverse complement strand
ATGAAGCAGCACAGCAGGCACAGGGCGGTGCTCAGGCAGGTCCTCAAGGTGCAGGCTATGACCCAAATGCTCAAGCACAAGGCGGCAGCCAGGAATATACTGACGCCGACTATACCGAGGTAGACGACAACTAATATATAAACAGCTAAGGCTCCCTTTTTAAGGGAGCTGTCAGCTTGCTGACTGAGGGATTTAAAGGGCGAACAATGTTCGCCCCTACGGTATTTTAGGTTATTCACGCATTATAATCCGTAATCCATTTGTCTACACAAGCACATATTATAATTCATTAACAAAAACAGAAAGGGTTAAAGTATAATGCCTGAAGATAAAAGAGATTATTACGAGGTGCTCGGTGTAAGCCGTGGCGCAAGTGATGACGAAATAAAAAAAGCATATAGAAAGACGGCAAAGAAATACCACCCTGACTTAAACCCGGATAATCCTGAGGCAGAGGCAAAATTTAAGGAATGTAACGAAGCATACGAAGTTTTGTCCGACCCTCAAAAGAAAGCACGTTATGACCAATTTGGCTTTGCAGGCGTTGACCCTAACTACGGTGCAGGTCAGGGCGCAGGCGGATTTGGCGGCGGATTCGGCGGCGGATTTGACGGAGATATTGATTTAGGCGATATCTTTTCATCCTTCTTTGGCGGCGGATTTGGCACAAGTTCACGTAATCCTAATGCTCCGTCAAGAGGCAGAGATATTCAAGCCTCTGTTACTCTTACATTTGAGGAAGCCGCTAAAGGTTGCAAAAAGACCATCGAAGTTATGAGAGTTATGGATTGCAGCGAATGCGGCGGCACAGGAGCTGCCAAAGGCACAAGCCCAACCGTTTGCCCCGAATGTCACGGTTCCGGCGTTCAAACAGTTTCTCAGCGTACTCCGCTCGGCGTGATGAGTACTCAGCGCACCTGCTCTCGCTGCGGCGGTACAGGTAAGATTATCAATTCTCCATGCCACAAATGTAACGGCAAGGGTAAGGTCAGAACACGAAAGAAAATTGAAGTCAACATTCCTGCCGGTATTGACAATAACCAAATTGTAAATGTTCGAGGCTTTGGTAACGCCGGCTCAAACGGCGGTCCGTCAGGTGACCTTAAGGTTATTATCAGCATTAAAAAGCATCCGTATTTCAACCGTGACGGCTACGATGTATGGGTTGACAAGCATATTTCTATTGTCGAGGCAACTCTCGGCGCAGAGGTCAATGTACCTACACTTGACGGCGACGCCAAGCTTAATATTTCTGCCGGAACTCAGCCGGGCGAAATCTTTACGCTCAAGGGTAATAAAGGCATCACCCGATTAAACGGTATGGGAAAAGGTGATGAACACGTCAGGGTTATTGTTGATATTCCTAAGAACGTTTCAAACGAACAAAAAGAACTTCTTAAGGAATTTGACAAAACATATACTCCTCCGAAAAACGGCGGAAAAGAAGGCTTTTTTGATAAATTTAAAAAGAAATAATATTTGAGGCAACTGATTTTCAGCTGCCTTTTTTTCTTGACAAATCAATAACGTTGTGCTAAACTTAAAGCAGTTAGTTTAGTCTAACCAATAATCAATACAAAGGTGAGCTTATGATTAAAACCACGGTTGGAGTTGATGGGATGATGTGTGGAATGTGCGAATCCCATATCAACGATGTTGTAAGAAGAAATTTCAAGGTCAAAAAAGTCAATTCCTCTCATATAAAGGCAATTTGCGAAATAATAAGTGAAAATGAAATTGATGAGGCAAAGCTTAAAAAAGCAATTACCGATACAGGATATAACGTAACAAGCTTTAAAGCAGAGCCGTATGAAAAGAAAAAAGGATTATTCTCATTCTTTTCAAAATAAAATCGATGAAAAAAGCAGTTCAATCCATCTTGATTGAACTGCTTTTTTGTGCTTTCATTTCTTCTTTAAAACGGGAAATTGTAGCTTTAAGCGTAGTTGTTTTGCCGTAACCGGGAGAAGACATAAGATTTAAAAGAAAGGTGTGCCCTTTTTGAGCCTTTCTCTTATTCTGTCCGCCTCTCGGTCGTTATTTTCAAAAACACTCTTTTTAATTTCTATAACTTTAAATTCGTCTATAATCATAAACTCCTTATGAAAGCTTTGAAATTACATCTTCACGTTCAAGCGCACATTTTCTTGCATTTTCATTATGAGCAACGGCACGAAGAATTTTTCCGTCATAGCG
This sequence comes from Eubacterium sp., assembly GCA_052272245.1. Taxonomy (GTDB): domain Bacteria; phylum Bacillota; class Clostridia; order Oscillospirales; family Acutalibacteraceae; genus Eubacterium_R. Next base: position 8,970 of record DAVZKM010000046.1, on the reverse strand, counting down.
GGACACAAGATAATCACACTTTTTACCGTCTATTTCAAGGGTTTCAAGCGAATACTTTTCTGCAAGCGGCACTTGCTTTTTGAGATTTGACTTTTCGGTAAGCGCACCCGTAGGGCAAAGACTTACGCAAAGACCGCAATTGGTACACTTTGTTTGGTCAAGAGGAAGTGCAAAAGCGGGTGCAACGCTCGTCTTAAATCCACGGCCTAAAAGACCGAGAACGCTTAACTGTTCAACTTCACGGCAAGAGCGAACGCAAAGACCGCAAAGAATACATTTAGCAGTATTTCTTTCAATAAACGAATTTGAATCCTTTGTATATTTCTGCGGCATTTCGCCTGCAAAGCGCTCAGGATGAATTTCATATCTCTGTGCAACATTCAAAAGCTTACACTTGAAATACTCACGGCAACCGCATTCAAGGCATCTTTCAGCCTCTTTTTGCGCTTGTTCAATAGTTAATCCGAGTGAAACCTCATCAAAACAAGCCTTTCTCTTTTCGGCAGGGAGAACCTCGGCAACAATCTGTGCCTCTTTATCATTTGAGGAAAAGTCAATTTTATCCTCGTCACGCTTGCTTATATAAGGCTCTGTAAAATCAAGCTTTTCACCCTTTAAGTAAGCGTCGACAACTTTAACACATTTGTCCGCCTCGCCTATAGCGGCAATAGCAATTGAAGCGCCCTTATTTGTAGCGTCGCCGATTGCAAATACACCGTCAAGATTTGTAAGGAATGTATCCTCATCTGCGGCAATGGTACCTCTTTGGGTAAGTTCAACCGTATTCTCAAAATCCTTGCCGTCAAGCTTTTGACCGATAGCCATAATTACGCTGTCAAGCTCAAGATATTCCGTCTTGCCGTCAATTGCAACAGGACGTCTTCTGCCTGAAGCGTCAGGCTCGCCAAGCTCCATAAGTTGAAGCGTCATACCCGAAACCTTGCCGTTTTGAGAATGAATTTCAAGAGGATTTGTAAGGAATTTATAAGTAACTCCCTCCTCCTTCGATTCCTTAATCTCAATCTCCTCGGCAGGCATTTCCTTCTCTGTTCTTCTGTAAATTACATAAACTTCTTTAGCGCCGAGCCTTACAGCAGTTCTGCAAGCGTCCATAGCAGTATTACCGCCGCCGCAAACAGCAACCTTTTCTCCGATATCGACAGGATTACCCTGAATTACACTTCTGAGGAAATCGATACCGCCGTATACGCCTTGCGCATCCTCGCCTTTAACCCTCATAGGAGTTGATTTCCATGCACCCGGTGCAAGAATAACGGCGTCATTTACGCTCTTAAGATTTTCAACAGTGATATCCTTACCGAGTTTAACATTATTACAAAGGCGAACGCCTGTTTTTTCAATAATTTTAATCTCGCTGTCTAACACCTCTTTAGGCAAACGATACTGAGGAATACCGTATCTGAGCATACCGCCCATTTTTTCCATCATATCGAAAACAGTTACCTCATGGCCAAGCTGAGCAAGATAGTAAGCCGCAGTAAGACCGGCAGGGCCGCCGCCTACAATTGCAACCTTTTTGCCTGTACTTGGCGCACACTCAGGCACAAAGCTGTCGCCCTTAAGGTCAAGGTCAGCCGCAAAACTCTTGAGCTGAACAATATTAATCGGTTCGTCAACCTTTCCTCTTCTGCAGGCCTTTTCGCAAGGGTGCGGACACACTCTGCCGATAGATGCAGGAAGCGGAATTTTATTTTTTATAAGCTTCAATGCAGAATCAAACTCACCGTTAGCAATAAGACCGACATAACCCTGGCAGTCAGTGTTTGCAGGGCAGGCAAGCTGACACGGAGCAATGCAATCGCCGTCGTGAGCCGACATCAAAAGCTCCATTGCAATTTTTCTTGATTTAACTACTCTTTCACTCTCGGTATTAATCACCATACCGTCGCTGACCTTAGCCGAGCAGGAGCGAAGAAGCTTTGGTATACCCTGCGCCTCAACAACGCAAAGACCGCAAGCGCCGTAAACCTCAACAGCCTCATCATAGCAGAGGGTCGGAATATAAATTCCGTTTTGCCTTGCCGCTTCAAGAATTGTGCTGCCTATGGGAGCAGTAATTTCTTTACCATTAATAGTTAATTTTACATTTTCCATTTTATCTGCTCCCTCCTTACTTTCTTACTACCGCACCGAAACGGCAGGTAGCAATACATTTTCCGCATTTAATGCATTTGTTTATATCAATTGTGTGAGCCGACTTAACCTCGCCCGAAATAGCGCCGACAGGGCAATTTCTTGCACAAAGAGTACATCCCTTGCACTTATCCTTATCAATTGAATATTCAATAAGAGAAGAACATTCGCCTGCGGGGCACTTTTTGTCATTGATATGAGCATCATACTCATTTCTGAAATATTTAATGGTTGTCAATACAGGATTTGGAGCAGTTTGACCCAAGCCGCAAAGAGCGCCGTCCTTAATACCATAGCAAAGCTCCTCAAGAAGTTCTACATCACCCGGCTGACCGTTACCCTCGGTAATTCTTGTAAGAATTTCAAGCATTCTCTTAGTACCGATACGGCAATGAATACATTTGCCACAGCTTTCCTTAGCGGTAAAGTCAAGGAAAAACTTAGCCATTCCTACCATACAGGTGCCCTCGTCCATAACAACCATTCCGCCTGAGCCCATAATAGCGCCCGTTGCGCCGAGAGCCTTATAGTCAATTACGGTATCAATAAGGTCATTGGGAATACAACCGCCTGACGGTCCACCCATCTGAACAGCCTTAAATGCCTTATCACCCTTCATTCCGCCGCCGATATCAAATATAACATCACGAAGAGTTTTGCCCATAGGTATTTCAACAAGACCGCTTCTTTTAACCTTACCCGTTACGGCAAATACCTTAGTACCCTTTGAACCTTCTGTACCCATAGCGGCAAAGGCTTCACCGCCGTTGTTGATAATCCAGCTTACGTTGGCAAAGGTTTCAACATTATTAATATTAGACGGCTTTCTCCAATAACCGCTTTGCGCCGGGAAAGGAGGCTTAAGCCTCGGCATACCTCTGTGGCCCTCAAGCGACTCAATAAGCGCAGTTTCCTCACCGCAAACAAACGCACCTGCGCCTGCCTTAATCGTCATTTTGCAACTGAAATCGGTGCCGAGAATATTATCGCCCAAATAACCTGCTGCCGTTGCCTGCTCAATAGCTCTTTCAAGCCTTTTGATAGCAAGAGGATATTCCGCTCTGACATAAACGACCGCATTTTTAGCACCGATAGCATAAGCGCCGATAAGCATACCCTCAATAAGAGTATGCGGGTCGGATTCAATAACGGCTCTGTCCATAAATGCGCCCGGGTCGCCCTCGTCGGCATTACAGATAAGATACTTTTCCTCGCCCTCGCTTTGCCTTGCAGCGTTCCATTTAAACCAAGTCGGGAAGCCGGCACCGCCACGACCTGCAAGACCCGACGTTTTAATTACTTCAATAACATCCTCCGGCGTCATCGAAGTAAGCACTTTTTTAATGGCAGTATAGCCGTCTGCATCTATGAAATCGTCAATCTCATCAGGATTGATAATACCGCAACGGCGAAGTGCAATACGTGTCTGCTTATTTAAAAATTCCTTATCCTCATCTGAAACAAGAAGAGAAGAAATAATGCTTTCGTCACCCGTCTTAGCGTATTCGCTGATTTTTTCAGCGTCATTTTCAGTTACACGAACAAGACGCTTAACCTCCTGAGCGTCCTCATAAATATCAACAATAGGCTCAAGGTAACACATACCTATACAGCCTGCAATAGTAAGCTGTGCACCGTTTAAATCCTGCTTTAAAAGCGCCTGCCTAACCTTTTCTGCACCTGCGGCAATACCGCAAGAACCTTCACCTACAACAATTTTCATCATTCCGCCTCCCTCAATTCCTTAAGTATTTTCTTAGTCTTTTCAGGAGTGAGTGAACCGTATGTATTCTCATTAATCATCATAACCGGTGAAAGAGAGCAGCAGCCGAGGCATGCAACGCACTTAAGCGAAAACAACCCGTCCTCGGTAGTTTCGCCGTCATCAATTCCAAGTTCATCCTTGATTGTCTGCAAAATAAGTTCACTTGAATTAACATGGCAGGCAGTACCCTGGCAAAGCATAATAAGATACTTTCCGACAGGAGTAAGACGAAATTGGGTATAAAATGTTGCAACACCCATAATCTCACTCTCGGCAATGCCGGTCCTTTCGCTTATATAAATAATAGCATCCTTTGGCAAATAACCGTAGATGTCCTGAGTTTTTTGTAATATGGTAATCAGAGAACCTTTAACCTTAGCAAGTTCATCAAGAACTCCCTCTATTTGCTTGAGGTCAATCTTCTGCTCCACAAAAACACCTCCATAAGTTAATATGCGCCGACAAGTGCCGACGAATTTCTCAGTTTAATAATTAAACAATATTATAATAACGTATAAGAGCGCTTGTTTCAAGCCATACAGTTAAAATTAAACATTTATTTAATATATTGTAAGATAATTCTAACTTTACAAAGCATATTTTTCCACTGCAACGGCAACCCCGTCTTCACCGTTTGATTTTGTTACAAACTTAGCGTGCGCCTTACATTCATCGGTCCCGTTTTCCATAGCAAACGAATATTTTGTAAAATCAAGCATAGGGCAATCGTTTCCTGCATCACCAAAACTCATAACCTCGTCTGCGCCGACACCTATGTTTTCGCATATTCCGAGAAGCGCACTTCCTTTATTTGCAGTCTTAGACGTTGCCTCAACAGTACCCGGAAGGCTTGAGCAAGCGGCAAGCCCATATTTTTCAAGCTTCTTCTTTACATTCTCATACTTCTCATCATAAATGCCGTAAAAGGTGATTTTTTCCATTCCCTTGCCGTCATTTTTCATAAAATCAATAAGCGAGTCGTAGCCATCCATAGTTTGAGCCACCTCGTCAAGAAATTTTTGCGGCAAGCCCATATTTTGAAACAGTTTCTCTGTTCCGAGCTGATAACAGCTTTTGCCGTTGATATAAATTTCAAAAAATACATTTTGAGTCAAAAAATATTCAACAATTTCCCTTGCAAGCTTGTCCTCAATAAGGTCGGCATGAATTATTTTCTTCTCATTTCTGTCAAATACGCAAGAGCCGTTTGAATAAATAATATAATCAACGAACGGCACTTGACTGATAACATTATCGATAAGCGCCATAGGTCTGCCTGTAGCAACGGCAATTTTTATTCCTTTATCGTGTGCCGTTTTGAGCGCATTATATGTTCTGTCAGTCACCGTCAAATGGTCCGGCGCCATAAGAGTTCCGTCAAGGTCGGTTGCAATAAGCTTAATCATCCGGCATATCCTCCCATCATAATATATAAATTATATTTTGAATTATAACACGTAATTCAAATTTTTTCTATACTGTATTTTACACAAAGAGAATAAACAATTGAGCAAAAAAATTGTGTGCCAAGCATCAAAAGTGTGCAAGCGTCCTCAAATGTTAAAAATGCAATCCTGTCATTATTGTTATAAATTTCAAAGCCTTTGAAAAACTTCACTTTAATAGTTAAATTAACAAAATCAGCCCTCTTTGTTATAATTTCAAAAAGCTTATCGATTTTCTTTTTCATTTTGAAAATTCTTATAATTTTTTTTATAAATTTCATCATCATATATTTTTATGCTTAAAAAATGCAAAAAATGTGTTATACTAAAGTCAAATGTAAATGCGGTGAAAATTATGAAAAAACATATTAAAAGCTTTTTATTATTTTTATTTGTAGTAACGCTCGGCTTTATGGTAAGCAGTTATTATTTCGGCTCAGACGTTTTCAATGTTGAAAGCGTTATTAATCTTATTGAAAATAAGCAAAGCACTTCGGTATTGAAAATAGACGACAGCAAATACAATGCAGACGGCGGATTTTATTATTCGAGCTTAAACGATGATGAAAAAAGAATTTACGACAAAATCTATGCACGTGCAAAAAATCAGCAAACACAAATTAAAATCCGTTCAAATATCGACGGAGAACGAATACTTGAAATAGCTATGTTTGTTTATAACGAGCACCCTGAACTTTTTTGGCTCAACGGTGCATTCTCAATTGACACATCGGGACTTGTAACGCTTGAAAGCAGCTATAATTCAAACGAAATTGCGAAGTTGAGCGAGCAAATCAAAAGCAAAACCGACTCAATTGTTCAAAATTTGAACAACGATATGAGCGACTATGAAAAATCTCTTTATTTATATGAATACTTAATAATAAACACGTCTTATGCCAATGAGGCGATAAACAATTTGGAAAATATGCCTTGGGCTTCCTCGCTTGTAGGCGTGTTCACTATGGGCAAATGCACCTGCACCGGATACGCAAAAGCATATCAATATCTTCTTCAGCTTTCCGGAATAAACTGTGCCGTTGTCAGCGGAAAAGCAACAACTCCGCAGGGCAACAGGTCACATGCTTGGGTAATTCAGGAATGTAACGGCAGTTATTACTATACCGACCCTACGTGGGGCGATTGTTTTGATGAAAACAACAAAGAATATATAAGCCATTCTTACTTTTGTTTGAGCGAAAGTGAAATTGAAAAAACACATATTATTGATTACAAAGACATTTTACCGAAATGCACGGCAAACAAGGATAATTATTTTTATAAAAATAATCTCCTTTACTCCTCATACAGCAGAGCAGATACAAAAAAAGCCTTAAATTCCTGCGTTGAAAACGGGAAATACTATGTTGAGCTTAAATTTACAAACGAGAGCGCATATATCGATGCAAAAAACAAGCTTTTCACACAAGGACAAATATATTATATTTTAAGCGTAATGAGTTTAAAAAATAAGAATATTGATGTTAAAAACATAAAATATTCAAACAACGACAACCTCTGTATAATTACAATATTTTTCGATAAAGCAAATAATTGACAAATGTATATTTTGAATAATTATAACACAATATAAGCACGTAAAGCATTATTATGCTAAATAATTAGAATAATTTGTTAATTTTATGTATATCTATTCATTGATAATTGACAATGTGTCCCGTAACTGCTATAATAGCAACAGCGTCAAAGGCGGCGCTGTTGTGCAGAGTTTAATACAGATTGCTGATATTACGCTCTGTTTTTTTCATAAAAAAATATTAAAACTATGGAGGTTTTAGTAATGAAGTATTCAGAGAGGGTACTCGAAGAGTTAAAGAAAAACAATCCTTATCAACCTGAGTTTATTCAGGCAGCTACAGAAGTGCTTGAGTCACTTTCACCTGTAGTTGACGCAGACCCAAGATATGAAAAGGCAGGCCTTTTGGAAAGGCTTGTTGAGCCTGAAAGAACAATTATGTTCCGTATTCCTTGGGTTGACGATAACGGCGAGGTTCATGTTAACCGTGGCTATCGTGTTCAGTTTAATTCAGCCATCGGTCCTTACAAGGGCGGCTTAAGACTTCACCCAAGCGTAAACCTTTCAATCATTAAGTTCTTAGGCTTCGAGCAGATTTTCAAAAACAGCCTTACAGGTCTTCCTATCGGCGGCGCTAAGGGCGGTTCAGACTTTGACCCTAAGGGCAAGAGCGATATGGAAATTATGCGTTTCTGCCAAGCTTTTATGAACGAACTTTATAAATATGTCGGCGCTGACGAGGACGTTCCTGCCGGCGATATCGGTACAGGTGCACGTGAGGTTGGATATCTCTACGGTCAATATAAGAAGCTTACAAACAGAAGTGAAGGCGTACTTACAGGTAAAGGTTTAAGCTTCGGCGGCTCTCTTGCAAGAACAGAGGCTACAGGCTACGGCCTTGTTTATATCACTGAGGAGCTTCTTAAAGACCACGGCAAGAATATTCAGGATGCAAGAATCGCAGTTTCAGGCTCAGGTAACGTTGCTATTTATGCAATCGAAAAAGCTGAACAGCTTGGCGCTAAGGTTATTTCCTGCTCCGATTCATCAGGCTATATCATTGATGAAAACGGCATTGATGTTGAAGCAGTTAAAAAGATTAAGGAAGTTGAAAGAAAGAGAATCAAGGAATATCTCAATTACCATCCTGAAGCAACCTATGGTGAGGGCTCTGTTTGGGATAACGTTATTTGCGACGTTGCTCTTCCTTGTGCCACTCAAAACGAAATCAACAAGGTTGAGGCTCAAAGACTTGCAGATTCAGGCTGTTACGCAGTATGCGAAGGCGCTAATATGCCTACTAATGCGGAAGCTACAGAAGTGTTCCTTGACAGAGATATTCTTTTCCTTCCCGGCAAGGCTTCAAATGCAGGCGGTGTTGCTACATCTGCGCTTGAAATGGGTCAAAACTCAATTCGTTCAAGCTGGACGTTTGACGAAGTTGACGCTAAGCTTAAAGGAATTATGATAAACATTTATTATCATATGAAAGAAGCTTGCGAGCAGTTTGACGCTAAGGATAACTTCGTTGCAGGCGCTAACATTGCAGGCTTTATGAAGGTTGCAGATGCAATGATGGCACAGGGTATTGTTTAATACTCCGTTCCATTCTCATCTTCCCAAAAAGCTAACGCTTTTCGGAAAACCCGATGGATTAAGTTTATAATATCAACATTTAAGCACGAGCAGAAATGCACGTGCTTATTTTTTTGATTTAACGGTTGACAAAACGATTTAATTATGATAAACTAACAATAGTTAGTTTATGCTAACTAACATATAAATATAAAACGGCGACTTTAAGTCGTCTTTATTTTAAACGTTAAGTTAGCCGGCTCTAACCGTCTGCTTTTAACTGTTAATTTGAATATCGGGAGGATAAAGAATATGGTAGTAAGTGAATCCGCAGAGGATTATTTGGAAGCAATCCTCGTTTTGCAGGAAAAAAACGGATATGTCAGAAGCGTTGACATTGCAAATCACCTTGAGCTTTCAAAGGCAAGCGTATCAATCGCAATGAAAAACTTAAAGGAAAACAAGCTTATAAAAATCACCGACAATCACGAAAT
>DAVZKM010000045.1:0-11366 GCA_052272245.1 Eubacterium sp. | reverse complement strand
AAAACGACGGTGTACCGAGGCTTGCCATTGTAGCGGCAATTTTTGTTCCGATATGTCCCGGCTTACCCATTCCCGTGATGACGACCTTGCCTTTACAATCACAAATCAACTTTACTATTTTTTCAAATCTCTCATCAAGGGCATTTTTTACTGTTTCCATTGCAGCTATTTCTATATCAAAAAGCTTTTTGCCCTCTTCGGTTATATTAATTTCAGGCATTTTATTGCACCGCCTCATATACTTTTACAAGTTTAGTCAATAATTCTTCCATATCATCAAGTTTTACCATATTAGGACCGTCTGACCATGCTTCATCGGGATTCTGATGAGTTTCCATAAATAATCCGTCAACACCGACAGCAATTGCTGCCTTTGCAAGGTACTCAACATATTCTCGGTTACCGCCTGTTGCATCACCCTTACCGCCGGGCTTTTGTACAGAGTGTGTTGCATCAAAAATAACAGGATATCCAAACTTCTTCATTTCGACAAGACCTGTCATATCAACAACAAGTGTATTATAGCCAAAGCTTGTACCTCTCTCACATAACATTACATTACTGTTACCGCTTTCAACTACCTTCTGCAGACAGTTTTTCATATCCCACGGTGCAAGAAATTGGGCTTTTTTGATATTAATGCACTTACCTGTTTTTGCGGCAGCAACCAATAAATCGGTCTGTCTGCAAAGGAATGCAGGAATCTGAACAATATCAACCACTTTACCAACGGGTTCCGCCTGCCACGATTCGTGGATATCGGTTGCAACAGGGATGTTATATGTATCCTTAACTTTCCGAAGTATTCTCAGCCCTTCATCAATTCCAAGTCCTCTTTTGCTGTGAATTGATGTTCTGTTAGCCTTATCAAATGAACCTTTAAAAGTGTAATCTATCCCCAGTTTATCAGTTATGGCTTTCATTTTTTCAGCAATATCCATAGCCATTTTTTCAGATTCAATCGCACACGGACCGGCAATTAATTTAAACATATAAGTGCTCCTTTAAGCCATATCATGCTCTTTCATATATCTCTCAACCTGAACTCTGTCCTTTGGTGTATCAACTGAAAGCGTTTTACAATGAGCATTGATGTAATAACAATCTTTTCTGTTTTCTATAAATCTAAAGGAATCATTTTCTTCAATTTTTTCAATCGGACCTCTTGGAGTGTTATGGTAATACTCCAAAGCACCATTAGTAAATGCACCGACGCCTACAAACTTCTGATATGCATAATTCATTTCACCCTTTGGAAATGGAATCGGGGCTCTTGAAATAAACAGACATACACCGTCTTTGTTGGTAACAATCTTAAGATTTGTCGGATCAACAACTTCAACGGGATTTGAGAAATCTGTCATAAGATTTGAAACATAAAAACCATCTTCAGGAATACATTCGGGAATACACTTAACGATATCATCGGCAAGAACTAAAGGCTCGTCACCGTTTACCATTACATATAAATCAGCCTGAATTTTTTTAGAAACCTCATAAAGTCTTTCTGTTGCGGTTTCGCAATTGCTCGATGTCATAATAACCTTTGCACCAAAGCCTTCTGCAACATTCTTTATTTCATCACTGTCAGTCGCAACATATACTTCATCAAAGCACGATACTTCTTTGCTGTGCTTCCAAACCCAGTAAACCATAGGCTTGCCGCAAATATCAGCAAGAGGCTTGTTATTAAATCTTGTCGACCCACCACGAGCGGGAATCATACCTATTATTTTCATTTTCATTTACTCCTTTTTAGTTTTGTAAATATTTTTCTCAATGGTTGTATAAAAATATTCTTTTCATAATCATTCATAATAAAAAGCCAATTAAGAACAACATATAAAACAGTATAAATTATTATGCCTACTAATAAAGCAAAAATATTATAGAGATTAATAAAACGAGAGACAACTAAAGTTATGCAACACATTATAGTCGGTAAAGCACAAATTTTTCCCACACTTTTCCAAAATCGCATCATGTCTAAACCGGTTTTCTTCCAATAATACCAATTCATAACAAATCCCTGACCGACAATCAAAGCTATACCGGTCATTAAAGCCGCACCTATGATGCCCATAATATGCATTAAAAACCAAGTTCCGATTACATTTCCTATAGCTATACCAAGATATACAATAGATCGAAACCGATGCTTATTTTGTGCAATAATAATGCTCAAACATACGCTCTGTACGAGCGGAATCATATTTGGTATCATCATTAACACCGCTACCCAATACGCATCTTTATAGCCTGAGCCAGCATAAAAGCTAATAAACGGTTGTCCAAAAGAAATAAATCCGGTTACTAACAGTGTAATTATGTAGCATTGAATTCGCCCCATTCTTATTGCCAAATCCGTCAATTCATTGTTTGTAGCACCTGAAAAAACCATTTTTTGAGTTTTAGGTGCCAATAAATTAGAAACTGCCGTGGTCAAACTAAATACTATTCCATTGAATACACCGCCAACATTATAAACTGCTACCCCCACAGTAGCCAAGGCGGGTACAGCTCCTATCATTACAACATCAGTTGAATTATACAACTGCCCGACAACATTCGCAACAAAAATCCAAAACGAAAATGATAATATTTCCTTTAAAACACCTGTAGACGGCTTAGAATATATGGCTTTTAGACCTAAATTTTTGGTCATGTATATGTAGTAACAAATTCTCATTATTACATTTAGAATTAAACTTGAAACAGCCATACCAATCGATGCAAATCCAAAGAAAAGAACTACTAAATTAAGGATTGGCATAACGCATGTTGTACAAATATTCATAAACTGAAGAAAAACAAACTTCTCATGCGCAGTTACCACAGATATCTGCGGGGTCATTAAAAAGTTAAGTGCAGTATTTAAAGATAAAATAAAAACAAGTACTCTCATTGTCATTAATTCTAATGATGTCAATGAAGCACTGTACCATAATCCCAAAATTAAACTGAGAATTACGCCCACCACAAATGTTACAATTGCTATAACCTGAAAGATTCGGGAAAATAAGCCTAACATTTTTTCTTCGGCTTCTTTTCCATCCTCTTCACGAGCCTTAATCAGATAACGTGTAATAGCGGAACCTAAACCAAGAGAAATCAGAGAAAGATAACTTGTTATATTACTTGACAACTTATACAATCCGTATTCACTTTGTCCCAACAATTGCAACATTACAGGCGTATAAAAAACAGGTATCAAGTTTCCTAACAATAAATTTATATAACTTAATATTACCCCTATTTTTAACTGACCTTTATTTTTATCCATTCACAACCTCATTAAACTTAAAAAATCATATCAAAATCCACTCTCGGGAAAACCTGAAGTTTTCCGCCACGGGTAGCGTTATACACTTCTATACCGTGTTCGTCACAATATTTTTTCATTGAAATAAAAGCTCTTGTACTTGCATCTAAATTTGGTATATATAGATTCTCTTTGTCTTTGTTATACTCATCAGTAAAATAGTCTTTAACGCTTTTATCGTTGATAATTTCACCTTTATCGTTTTGATAAACCGCAAAATTATGATCGACACCTAAAAGATATATTTTTTTAAATCCCATATAAACAGCAATTTGCGCAGCTGAAAATGCTACTGTATTTGAATTACCTATATAGGAATCCACACTGCCTGAAAAAACAGGTACACCCTGTATTGAGGAATGCATATTAAAGTACAGAGCATCCTTGATATCAATATTGTGAAAATACTTGTTAATAAGAGGTATAAACTTAGCACTTATCTCTAAATTATTAACATCATTTTGACAATTAAAAAGCATCTTTTCATCCTGCGACACATAAAAGTTCGGTCTCCAATTTGTTTTATCAAACATTAAGAATATTCTGTTAAAACCAAAGGACAAAATATTATTCCTATGCAACACTTCAAGATCATCGGCAGATAAGCTTGGACCATTGCCTATTATAAAGCACATTTCACCCAAATGAGTATCTTTTAACTTTCTTAATCTCTTTGCGTATTTACTTTTTTCAAAATGATTAAGAACATACGTTTGAGTTCTCGCTTCTATTGATTTTATGGGATGCAATTTACTTGCCACCTTTCATTTTAACCAAATTATCAACTAACATCACCAATCTGTATTTACCGCTTTTATAAGCAAATTTATAAGCCGGATTGATATAGCAATCTAAATTGTTTAAGGACTGCACAAATTCCTTGCTTTTCATAATAGAGTTATTATATCTGATTTTATCTTTTTTAGCAGCCTTATTCTTTTCAGAAAAAGTATTTTTTAAAACATTTTCCATCGAATAAAAATAGGATGCATACATATGCTGAACATCAACATTCGGTAAATTAAACTCATCACAAAATTCAAATATTCGTTCATATATTCTATCATATATGGCTTTTAAGTCAGGATAATATTTATTGTCCAATGATTCAATTCCGGTTCTTGCATAATTATAAATAGGTTTATTAAGTATCGCAATATTACCATTAGAATTAATCAAATAGTCAATATTAAAAAGTATGTCTTCACCAAGACTCAAATTCTCATCAAAACGAATTTTACTTGTCTGAATTATCTTTAATTTATAAAGCTTGTTGCATGGCGATTGAATTACCCATTTCTCATACATCCTTACAAAATCCAACCTTGAAACACAAGAATAGTTATGCTCTTCGGTAAATAATACTTTTTTTTCTATGCTTGATTTATAATCGGATACAACATTAAATCCGCCCAGTAGCAAGTCACATCCATCAAATTTTTTGCACATATTAACCATATCAAGCAAATAATTATTACATGGGTAATCATCACTGTCAACAAAGCATATATATTTACCCTTTGCAGCATCGATACCACAGTTCCTTGCTGAAGATACGCCACCGTTTTCTTTATGTATAACTTTTATTCGATTATCTTTTTTGGCATATTTATCACAAATTTTTCCACTGTCATCAAGCGAACCATCATCAACAAGGATAAGCTCAAAATCTTTATATATTTGATTTAAAATGCTGTCAATACAGTAATGCAAAACATTTTCAACTTTATAGACAGGTACTATGACACTAACTACACACATATTAAAATCCTATTCCACAGACTGCTCTCATTTTACAGCAAAGATAAAAATTAAACTTTGCAAACATAAAATATTTTTTAGAGCTGTCCTTTATTGTATTTATTTCATCAAAAGACAAATTACAAGTATTTTTATACTTTTTTATTATGCTGAGAGCCTTTTTCTTATCGGCACATGACATGAATTTCATCACAGACTGATAAGCGAACATACATGAACCATACAAATCAATCTTCGCTTGCGTACTGAGGTCAGGAAAATTGTTCTCAATATATTTTTGCCGGTTAGCTTTGGCCTCAAGTGCATCTAATCTGCGAATATTATAGCCAACACCCATAATGCTACTGCTTCTCTGAAAATAATAATACATAGTTTTATTGAGCTTTGAAACCTTGTTTGCTCTGCCAAATACCTGATAAGTCCAGAATTCATCCTCATTCAGCTTACCGACAGCATACGGAATATCCTTGACAAGTTCTGTTTTGTAAAGCTTGTTCCAGACATGCTGATGAAACGGATTTTCCGCAATCAACGCAGACATTGCGTCCTGAGTATCGTATGTTTTTACCGATAAATCATCGCTAAACTCATCAAAACGGTTATCCTCATAGAATTTTACAACACTACACTCAGCAATATCGCTGTTTTCTTTGTTCATAACATCCAACAGACATTCAAAAAAGTCATCAGACACATAATCATCGCTGTCAATAAAGCTGATATACTCGCCTGTTGCAACAGCCATTCCTGCATTTCTGGCATCGGAAAGTCCGCCGTTTTTCTTATGTACAACCTTGATTCGGCTGTCCTTTTCGGCATAATCATCACACATCTGCGGACAACGGTCAGGCGAACCGTCATCAACAAGGATTATTTCAAGATTTTTATACATCTGATTTACAATGCTGTCAACACATCTTGCAAGGTATTTTTCAACATTATAAATCGGTACTATTACACTTATCAGCGGGTTCATAATAAACTTCACCTAATCATACAATTTTTTCTTAAAATGCTTTGAATAAAATCTATACATTGGATCAAATAAAAAAGGCAAATAAATAATTACATTTCCAAGAAATCTTGTTTTCTTGCTCAAAAGAGAGATTTTATTCTTCTTATTGACAATAATATGCCTAACTGTCTTCTTTTCATTAAAAAAGTTTTTTCTTATATCTATATCAGCACACGCAATAGTTGAATAAACATTTATACATGTGCTCAAATAAGCTGATTCCCCTTTTCCTTTTAAGTTAACATCAATGCTATCAAGAATTATTTTTTTTACTTTTATTGGATCAAATATTAAATTTTTATTCAACTTTTGATTTGACGCAGAAGTCATACGAACAATATAGTGATACGGGCAAAAATCTTCAAAAACCGATTTTCTTGCTTCAGAAAACAAATAATAATTCCACAATAAATCTTCATTAATTTTTATATTCAAGTCTACTTTATCAAAAATATCACTAAAAAGCGAAGATTTATAAAGTTTATTACATAGCCCCGGCTCCACTATTGAACCATCAAGTAAATCTTTTATACCCGTGTCTTTATCCTGTATTCTAATTTTATCGGTATTATGGAAATAATTTATTCTACCGTCAGAAAAGACCAGCTGATAACCACAATGTGATATGTCAGCATTATATTTTTGGGCATTATCAAACAATCTCTCATACATATCAGGTTCTATTACATCATCACCGTCAGTAAAACCTATCCAATCGCCCTTAGCCGCTAAAACACCTTTCATTCTCGCAACCGACACACCGCTGTTTTTGATATGTAAAATCTTGATTACACCTCTATGCAAATCGGCATAATCATCAATAATTTTAGCAGATGAATCAGTTGAACCATCATCAACTACTATAATTTCAATGTTTTTATAAGTCTGAGATAAAATACTATCTAAGGTTCTTACAATATAATTCTCTAAATTATATACCGGAACAATTACACTTATTAAATCACTCATCATAAAGCACTCAACATTTCTTCAACAGCTTTTACTGTTTTTTCGGTACTGAAAGCTTTACCACGCTCTTTTGCTTTTGCGGCATAAGCTTCAAGCAAATCAGGTGTTATCAGCATTTTTTTGATGCCCTCATAAAGTGCATCTTCATTATTTTCTGTTACGATATCGTATTCCTTTGGATCTGCACTTAGCAAAGTTACTTCATATCCTAAATTGACCAATCCTCGTATATATGCCATATGGCATAAATTAGCCGAAGAGTTTCTGGTAACACAATCTCCGTTTATAACAAGTACTTTCATAATAATACTCCGATTTATAATATTTTATAGTTTAGCAATTACTTTCCTAAGCATTTTTTCAATCGAGTCAAACAGTTTTATACTATAGGAATCAATTCTGCAAACTTTAAACAATTGTCTTCTAATGCAATCAATTATAACACAAATTGAAAAAACAGCAACAACAACAAACAATTGATACAGCACATACCACCAAGCATTAACATTGCTTGTAATGCCGATGAATTGCCACCATTTTTCAATACATACATCTGCGTGTGCGTGTATAAGATACACACCAAAAGTTGAAGCGGACACAACACTGATGAATTTTGAAAATTTAGTAGTGGAATCAATTTTGTTGATATTTAAAAACATCAACAACAACGATACTGATGCAACATATGCAAAAATTGAGTCATATCTCCACCAGTTATCAACAGCAGATTTCAATAAAGCTATGTTAAGCGCATTGGATACAAACAGCCCTATTACCATCAAAACCGGACAAATTAAAAATATTGCAAAATATTTTGCCCACTTTCCGTTCGGTGTATAATGGAATCTGAAATAGGAAGCCGTAAAGTACAAAAATGTAAACCATGCTAAACCCCATCCATTACCGGAATTCATACCCTTAAATGCCGGATGTATGGATATCCAAACTGAAAGAAGAAAAAACAAAACCAATAACAAATTTCTATGTTGTTTTTTAGTCATAGCGTTAATTGCAATATTATAAAATGGCGACAATAAGTACATACCAAAATATATCGTTATAAACCAATACCTGCCGGTTATAATAGGTACAAAACAAGAAAGGATAGATGTTATAGAAAAATCAACTTGACCGAGCAATATCATAACCACTCTTATAACCAATGCATAAAAAACTACCTCAACCCATAAAAGCCCTAATTTTTTCAATTTAAAAGAAGAAGTTACAAGAAAATATCCCGAAATAAGTATAAAACAATTGACGCATACTTGAACAAGAGCATAGAAAAATTGCTCAACATAATAAATAGATGTTCCGGGCACAAGAGTTTCGTACAAACCACTATGGTCAATAGAATGGAGTAAAATTATCATTAACATAGATACTATCCTTAACCATTCAAGTCCCATATGTCGTGTTTTAGTTTTTACAGTTTTAATCGATTTTTCCATTTCAATCCCATTTTTCTTCTATTTTTTTCTCAACAAATTTCCAACAAAATCGTGAAGCTTCATATAAGCTATTTTCCATTTTCCATATTTTTTAACAGAGCCATCTGTATTTTTATTAATTACTTCCACTATATCTTTAGCTAAATTATAATAAACAGGCTTTGTGAAATGGTTTATATGGTCATAAAAGTCCGAACTGCTCTTAACATATTTATTGACATCAATCAATTCAACATTTTTAGTTTTGTCTGCCCAATTTCTTAATAAATCATTAGTTTGCTTATGAATAATATGTCTGTCCTTATAAGCTGCATTATCCCCCATATCATACGGAATTTCCACACCAAGCATTATTGCCATTACGGTGTCTGAATTTAAATGGGAACGAATATATTTATAATTTTCAAGAATTATATCCGGAGTATTTCTACCTAAAAATTCATATTTTTGAGAAAAAGAATCCAAAAATTCTTTTGTAAAATTAAATCCACCGGTGCTGCAATTTTGATTAATCAGCTTTTCATAATTATCAGGGTTTGTCATATCACTTGTGTATTCAATAAAAGCAAATTTTTCTCCTGTGCCTTTTCTTTGATACACTCCAAAATTGCAATCCTGAAGATAGCTAAGCACAACAACTTTATATGGCAACTTATATATATTGTTATTATAAGCACCCAAATCCATAAAAGGAAGTTCATTTACTATCAGCTCTTTTTGTTTATCCGATAGAATATTTGCCTCTACAATATGCGTTGTATGTGCTGTACTTTCAACAACTGCTCCATTATCTAACACATATGTAAACTCAGTATCAATACATTCTGACTTTTCAATAAACGGAAAGATTTGGAACAAGTCACAAGGGCCCTTGATAAGTACCTTATGTTCACCTCTGCTCTTTATTTCAGCACCTTTTTTGTTGGCAGATTCAATACTTTGATTTATCCAAAATGGCAATTCTGTTGTTGAAAGGTTACTTACAACATCTCCGACAATCTTCAGTACAGGTCTTTTTAAATAGTTGTATGTGTACTGTTCTATTCCCATGCCAAGTGTACGACATGAAAACAGAAAATGTTCACAAACATTGTCTTTTATTGCAAAAAAGCCAACAATACCGTAATCACCAAAATCATCTTTAACAGAAACATAACCGCAATTATAGGACCGGTTACTAAATAAAACTTTTAATGTTTCGACAGAATCCCTTTTTTTAGTAAAATTCAACTGATTAGAACGCATTACCAAATCATGTATTCTCTCAACATTTTTCAAACAATCATTATGTATCTCTAATTTTATATGGCTGCTCGCTAAAAATTCTTCATTAGAATTATAATTAAGTTTATCAACAGCTTTTTGTTCAAGTATTTTATATTGGTTAAGTCTCTTATGAGATAAATCCGAAGGAGTCTTACTGTCAACCCAAGATATTAACTCCGGAATAATGTTCGGCATTGCTGTCAATAATTGCGGAGAAAAATATTTTGCTTCTTCAAGATTTGAGGAATTATCATCTATAAATAATACATTTTGAGTTCTAAGCTGCATATCGGAAATTATTTTAGCTATTCTGTTACCTTTTGGTGTCCAGTCAATTGACGGAAAAACAAAATATTCTTTTATTCCATATTTTTCAAGTTCAGTATTAACCTGTGCCTCATCATTTTTGCTGCAAATAGAATTTACAATTCCTGTATCCGTCAGTTTAATAATTAGATTTTTATGTTCATCAGGTAAAACAACACTTTCTTCAGATAACGTACCCTTCCAAAGTGTTTCATCTAAATCCCAAATAATCAGTTTAATCTTACTAAAATCCATTACAACCTCTTTTTTTCACATATTCGGAAACATCATAATTTCCGCCATTAGCATTATTAAACCATGAAACAAAGTTAAAGAAAGACTCGTATTCTCGGGCTTCTGTTAGATGGTTTTTTCTTAAAATATTTCCTACCTCACCGGAGTCTGCATATTTCGGTATATACACTGTGTATGGCAAATCATACTTATGTGCCGTAAACACCACTAAACCTCAAACATTTAAATCTGTAATTTTCAATCACTACATCCCCAAAAATTATAAATTTAATAACATTTCTTCAACAGCCTTCACTGTTTTTTCGGTACTGAAAGCTTTACCACGCTCTTTTGCTTTTGCGGCATAAGCTTCAAGCAAATCAGGTGTTATCAGCATTTTTTTGATGCCCTCATAAAGTGCATCTTCATTATTTTCTGTTACGATACCGTACTCATTGTTTTCGCCTAATAATTCGGTCATACCCGAACAAATGGTAGTCACAACAGGCGTACCTACAATGAGTGACTCCGTCACAGATGTACTGAATCCTTCACTGTGGGATGAACATACATACAAATCACAATTTTTTACATACTTGTACGGATTTGTTCTATAACCAACCATTTGGAATGTATTTTCAACACCAAGGTTTTGTGCAGCTTTTTTTAAGCTACCTTCTTCTTCACCGATGCCGAACAAATAAACTTTATTTTTAACTCCGTCATCAAGGAGTTTTTTATGTATGTTCAGTAGCCTGTCAAAACCCTTTACTGCAGTAAGCTTTCCGACAGAACAAATATTTACACAATCATCGTCAAATTTAATATCATCGACAGATTCAACGGACTTCTCAAGTATTTTGTCTGTTTCAATCGTGTTATAAAGCACCTGAATATGTTTTTGAAATTCAAATGTCTTTGAAAAATAATCCATAACACATTTTGAAACACAAACAGTATTATCAAATTTGTTATAGCAGTTCTTCGCTGAAGTACTTCCGATCAAGGGAAAAGGAAGTTCCTTTGCCTTATGGTTTGGATT
>DAVZKM010000044.1:0-11622 GCA_052272245.1 Eubacterium sp. | reverse complement strand
GAATTGAAGGTGTAAACCGTTTCCTGAAACGTTTCTGGAAACTTGCTCTTGATAACAAAGATAAAGATATCAAAGCAACACCGGAATTAGTCAAAGTACGTCATAAACTTGTTCATGATATCACAAACCGTCTGAATACTTTCAGCTTAAATACAGTAATCAGTGGATTTATGGAATACAACAATAAGCTGATGGAACTGTCGAAAAAAGGCGGTGTAGATAAAGAAACATTAGAAACATACATTATCTTATTAGCACCATTTGCTCCACACGTTTCCGAAGAACTCTGGGAACAGTTTGGACATACCGATTCTGTATTCCACGCAACATGGCCAGAATATGATGAGGAAGCTATGAAAGACGATGAAATCGAAATTCCAGTACAGATTAACGGAAAGACTAAATGTACAATCGCTATTAATCCAGATGGAGATAAGGATGAGATTCTTGCAAAGGCTAAGGAAGCACTTGGGGATAAAGTTAATGGAACAATCCGCAAGGAAATCTATGTACCGGGAAGAATCGTAAACTTAGTAGTTAAATAGGAATTTGCCGCAGGCAAGAGAGACGCTCCCACAGGGAGACGATATCCTATATTCTTGTAATCTTCCTCGCAAACAAGACCCATATCGTAAAGCCCTTTAGGATTTATAAAAATATAATTTCCCGCAAAGGCAGAGGGCGAACAATAAGGTGAATTAGCCCCGTCAATCGGATTAAAAGGTAAAACCTGCCAATATGTAAAACCCATATCCGCTATTTTGTCAATAAAATGAATAACGTTTTCATCAAAAACACCAACGCCGTAGTCGCTCGGCATTGAACTGATGTGAAGCAATACGCCTGCTCCTCGCTTTTTCAGCATAATCACTTTTCTTCTTTCTTCAAATGATAGTAACAAATGCTATTTTATCATTAACATAAACAAAAATCAATTATTTAAAATTATTATTTTATTAATAATTATATATTGATTAAAGTATATATATTTGATATAATATTTTCCGTATAATGTGAGGGCGTATGCACGTTCGCAAAAGCCACACTTTAACGAGTGAATTTTTTGAATGCGAGGGCGGAATAATTGAGCGAGAATAATAAAAAAACACATACTGTTTCACAAAAAGAGCTTGACATGCAGAAGCAGTTTACGCAAAAGGTAAGCTCTGTTATTTCAGCATCGTATAACGAAAAACCGAAGGCTTGTGTTGTTACTTACGGCTGCCAGCAAAATGTGGCTGACAGTGAAAAAATTAAAGGTATGCTTGAGCTTATGGGCTATGATTTTACAGACAACAGGCTTGAGGCTAAGCTGATTATCTTTAATACCTGCGCTGTCAGGGAACATGCTGAGGACAGGGTGTTTGGCAATGTAGGTGCACTCAAAAGCTATAAGCGTGAAAATCATGACGTTATAATTGCCCTTTGCGGTTGTATGATGCAACAACAGCATATTGCTGATAAGATTAAAAAATCATTCCCGTTTGTTGATCTCGTTTTCGGAACACACGTTGTTCATAAGCTTCCTGAGCTTCTTTACAGAGCATTGACCGGTAAAAAGAGAGTTTTTGATATAACCGATACGGACGGTATCATTGCCGAGGGTATTCCCGTAAAGCGTGACAATGACGCTAAAGCATGGCTTCCGATTATGTACGGCTGCAACAACTTCTGCTCATACTGCATTGTGCCTTATGTAAGAGGCAGGGAAAGAAGCAGGCAGGTTGAGGATATCGTAGCCGAGTTTAAATCTCTTGTTGAGCAAGGTTATAAGGAAATCACTCTTTTGGGTCAAAATGTTAATTCTTTCGGTAAGGATTTAGAACCGAGAGTTACCTTTGCGAATCTTTTGAGAATGCTTAACGATATTGACGGCGATTTTAGAATCAGGTTTATGACCAGTCATCCCAAGGATTGCACTAAGGAACTTATTGAAACCATGGCGCAGTGCGACAAGGTGGCAGAGCATTTGCATCTTCCTTTTCAAAGCGGAAGCAACAGAGTGCTTAAAGCTATGAACAGGCATTATACAAGAGAGCAATATCTTGAACTTATCAAATATGCAAGAGAGCTTATGGGAGATGAACTTTCAATCACAAGTGATATTATTGTAGGTTTTCCGGGTGAAACATATGAGGAATTTAAGGAAACACTTTCACTTGTTAAGGAAATTAACGCCACTCAGCTTTTCACGTTTATTTATTCAAAGAGAGAGGGCACACCGGCAGCTAAAATGGATGACCCTGTATCGGCTGAAGAAAAGTCAAGATGGTTTAAGGAGCTTACCGATTTGCAGGAAACAATAAGTGCAAGCCAAATGAAGCTTCATCAAGGCAAGACTTATAAGTGCTATGTATACGGTAAGGGCAAATTGGAAGATAATTATATTGCCGCAAGAAATGACGGTAATTTGATTATAGAATTTGAGGGTGACGAAAGCCTTATCGGAACCTTTCAAAACATCAAAGTAATCGAACCGCTTACGTTTGTTATGAGGGGCGAATTAGTAAAGGAGAAACAAATATGAGTATTGAATCAGCACTCAGAGAATTAGGCAAAGAAATTCAGAAGGACGAGCGTTTTGTCGCTCTTCAGGTTGCTGCAAAGGCAAATGATGCAGACGAATCACTCCAGCAGCAAATGCAGGAGATGCAGCTTATCTCTCTTAAATATCAGCAGGAGGCTGAAAAAGGAGAGGAAGCATCACAAGACAGAATTAAGGAACTTCAGGACGATTATCAGAAGCTTTATACTGAAATTATGGCAGGCGAAAATATGCAAAACTATTCTGCCGCTGCATCTGAAATGGAAAAGATAGCTCAGTATATCAGCGGTATGATCGGTCTTTTCTTTGACGGTCAAGACGCAGAAACATGCGAACTTCCGGCACAGGACGCTTGCACACATAACTGCTCAACTTGCGGAGGCTGCCACTAATTAAAATTATTTAGTGCGATTTTGCACAAAACAAAATCACTAAAAAAGGAGGAACAAAAATGGCTAAAAAGGATAGTAAGCTGTCACCTATGATGGCGCAATATTTTGAGGTGAAAAGTAAATATCCCGATACAATTTTGTTCTTCCGTGTCGGTGATTTTTATGAGATGTTTTTTGACGACGCCAAGCTTGCTTCATCAGAGCTTGATTTGGTGCTTACAGGCAAGGACTGCGGACAAGAGGAACGTGCTCCTATGTGTGGAGTGCCGTTTCACAGCGCAGATAACTATATTGCAAAGCTTGTAAGCCACGGTCATAAGGTCGCTATTTGCGAGCAGACTGAGGACCCAAGTAAGGCAACGGGGCTTGTTAAAAGAGATGTCATAAGAGTCATGACTCCCGGTACGGTAATTGAGAGCAATATGCTTGACGACGGTGCTAACAATTACCTTTGCGCTATTTATAAAAATGAGGACAGAACGAAGGCAGGCTTGTGCTTTGCCGATATTTCAACAGGTGAGTTCCATATTACCTCTCTAAATACCGCACCTATTCAAAGGCAAATTTTAAATGAACTTTATACATACACTCCACGTGAAATTATTGTTAATAATGACGGCTTTGATATGTCGCTTCTTGACAACTACACAAAGAGGGTTGACGCTCATCTTGAAGTTATCAGTGCAGACAAGTTTGATTATGAAACGGCATTAAAGCTTATTAACGAGAATTTGAGCGCTGCTGAGATTGAAGAACTTAACGTCAGCGAAAACGAAATTGCCGTTTGTGCTCTCGGCGCTGTTATTCTTTATCTTAAGGACACTCAAAAGAAAGACGAGATTGAGGCGCCGAGCGAGCTTGAAATGTACGACCCTGAAAAGTATATGAAGCTTGATATGTCGGCAAGGCGCAATCTTGAGCTTGTAAAGTCTATGATGACGGGTGACAAAAGGCATTCGCTTTTGTGGGTTATTGATAAGACTAAAACGGCAGCAGGTAAAAGAATGATTCGTTCGTGGCTTGAAAGGCCGCTTATGTCTATCGCAAAAATCACCAAGCGCCAAAATGCAGTAGGTGAGCTTTGTGATAATCCTATTCTTCGTGATGAAATCAGGCAGGCGCTTACCGGTATAAGCGATATTGAGAGACTGCTTACAAGAATTGTTTATTCAACTGCCAATGCAAAGGAACTTAAATCGCTTCAGTCAACGCTTGAAAAGCTTCCGTCAATTAAGGCTCAACTTGCAAATTCATCGTCTTATCTTTTAAAGGCGGTTTATAACGATATTGATTTACTTGATGATATAAGAAGTCTTATTGACAGCGCAATTGTTGATGAACCTCCGTTTACCGTTCGTGAGGGAGGTATGATTAAAGAGGGCTTTGATAAAAATATTGACGAACTTAAATCAATAATGAACGATGGTGCGGGAATAATTGCATCTATTGAGAATGAGCAGAGAGAGCTTACAGGCATACCTAAGCTCAAGGTTGGATATAACAAGGTTTTCGGCTACTATATCGAGGTTACAAATTCGTATAAGGACTTAGTTCCGGAAACCTACATAAGAAAGCAAACACTTACAAATTGCGAAAGATATATTACCCAAGAGCTTAAGGACTTGGAAGGCAAGATTATCGGCGCAAAGGAAAGATGCATTGCGCTTGAATATCAAATGCTTTGCAAAATAAGAGAGAGCATTTCAAATGAGGTCAAAAGGCTTCAAAAAACGGCACGTGCGCTTGCAACGCTTGATGTTTTGGCTTCTCTTGCAGAGGTTGCCGTTAATAATAATTACGTTTGTCCTCAAATTACAAATGACGGCACAATCAATATCAAGGACGGCAGGCACCCTGTTGTTGAGGCACTTTTGGAGGATACACCTTTTGTCCCGAACGACGCTAAGCTCGACCTTGATGAAAACAGATGCGAAATAATTACCG
The DNA here is from genome assembly GCA_052272245.1 of Eubacterium sp. Classification (GTDB taxonomy): domain Bacteria; phylum Bacillota; class Clostridia; order Oscillospirales; family Acutalibacteraceae; genus Eubacterium_R. The sequence goes on along the minus strand of DAVZKM010000044.1, from coordinate 6,741 downwards.
GCCCTAATATGGCAGGTAAATCAACATATATGAGGCAGATTGCACTCATCACTCTTTTGGCGCAAATAGGCTCGTTTGTTCCGGCGAAGAGCGCACAAATAGGAATTGTTGATGCGATTTATACAAGAGTTGGTGCGAGCGACGACCTTGCAACCGGTCAGTCAACATTTATGGTTGAAATGAACGAGGTTGCCGAGATACTTAAAAATGCAACAAACCGTTCGCTCATCATTCTTGATGAAATCGGACGTGGCACCTCTACTTTTGACGGAATGAGTATAGCAAGAGCAGTGCTTGAATTTGTTTGCAAGAAAAAGACGCTCGGTGCTAAATCTCTTTTTGCTACGCATTATCATGAACTTACTGTTATGGAGGGGCTTCTTGACGGAGTTAAGAATTATTCTATAGCAGTTAAAAAGCGTGGCGACGATATAACGTTTTTGAGAAAGATTGTTAAGGGCGGAGCAGACCAAAGCTTCGGTATTGAGGTCGCTAAACTTGCGGGTGTTCCCGACAGCGTAGTTAAGCGTGCAAAGGTTATACTTAAGGAACTTGAGGCAAATTCAACTCCTATTGAGTTTGCGGCTGAAAACGAGATTGAAGATGAAGGTCAAAGCGACATTCAATATAATTTTACCGCTCAAGGCACTGATGAGATACTTGAAATACTTAAAGCAACGGATATAAATTCAATCACGCCTATGGAAGCGCTTCAAACGTTGTTTGATTTAAAACAAAAGGCGCAGGAGCTTGAATAAGTTTTAACAAAAGGAGGGCGATTTAATGGCAAGAATTAATGTTTTACCAAAAGAAATATATCAGCTTATAGCAGCAGGCGAAGTTGTTGAACGTCCTTCAAGCGTTGTTAAGGAAATGATTGAAAATTCACTTGATGCAGGAGCAAAAAATATCACTCTTGAAATTAAAAACGGCGGTTCAACGTATATAAGAATTACAGATGACGGCTGCGGAATTGAAAGAGATGATGTGAGAAAGGTTTTTGTTTCCCACGCTACAAGCAAAATTTCAAAAAAAGATGATTTAAATTCAATCGGCACATTGGGATTTAGAGGCGAGGCTATGGCTTCTATTTCTGCCGTTTCCAAGGTTGAATTATTGACCAAATCCGAGAATGAAGAAATCGGCACAAGATATGAAATTGCAGGCGGAGAGGAACTTGAGTTTGACGATGCCGGCTGCCCTAACGGAACTACTATTGTGGTTCGTGATATTTTCTTTAACACCCCGGCAAGAATGAAATTTTTGAAAAAGGACGTTACCGAGGGCAATCAGGTTGCCGGCATTGTTGACAGAATGGCAATATCCCACCCCGAGATATCATTTAGATTTATTCGTGACGGCAAGCAAGTTCTTATCACCTCGGGTAACGGCAATTTGAAATCGACTGTTTATTCGGTTTTGGGTAAGGAAATGAGCGACAGCTTAATGAGCGTCGACTATTCCTTCAACGATATGAGGCTTACGGGATTCGTTTCAAAGCCGACTGCTTCAAGAAAAAGCAGGGCAGGTCAGTATTTTTATATCAATAACCGTATTGTTAAATCGAAAACCGCTATGGCGGCGCTTGAACAGGCTTATAAAAATACAATTATGGTGGGTCGCTTTCCGGCTTGTGTGCTTAATATTGAGCTTAACCCTGCGCAGGTTGACGTAAATGTTCACCCGGCTAAAACAGAGGTCAGGTTTGCTAACGAAAAGCCGATATTTGACCTTGTTTATTATGGAGTTAAAACAGCAATAGAAAATGACAGGACCGTTAAAGAGGTTGAATTTAAAGATAATCCGATTTATCGGCAGGAGCCTAAAAGCGTTTATCAAAATAATGATACTAAATCGTTTCAGGCGAAATTTGATTTCTTTAAGAAGAAGGACGAGCCGCCCTCACAGCAGGTTATTAAGACTAAGCCGAGAGAGGATTTTTGGCAGGTTGAAGCGCCAAAGCCCGAATATAGAATTACAAGAGATGAAAATCCTAAGCCAAAGGTAGATATAAATATCGAATATGAAGAGCCTGAGGAAATTTTACCTGCTAAAAGTGAAGATGCGCCGAGAGAGCGGGATATTGAAAGGATAGTAATTACTGACGAAAAGGATAATGAAAACGTTATTCCTAATTTCAAGCTGATTGGCGAAGCGTTTAAAACATATTTGATTGTTGAAATAGAAAACGAGCTTTATTTTATTGACAAGCATGCCGCTCACGAAAGAATGAATTTTGAGCGTTTAAGAGCGCAGGCAACTGTTGAAACGCAAATGCTGTTAGCGCCGATTGTTGTTAATCTTACAAAGGACGAATTTATTGCAATAAGCGAAAATATTGAACTTATTAAAAAGTGCGGCTTTGAACTTGAGGAATTCGGTGAAAGTCAAATTATTGTTCGTGCGATACCGAGCCTTGTTGACGGTGACAGCGTTAAGGATTTGATGCTTGAAATTGCGCAGAAGCTTCTTGAACATAAAACGGACATTCTGCCTGATAAAATTAATTGGATATATCATTCCGCTTCTTGCCGTGGCGCTGTTAAGGCAGGCGATTATACTTCAAGGCAGGAACAGGAAATGTTTGTTAAAAAGCTTCTTTCAATGCCTAATATTCGCTTTTGCCCTCACGGCAGACCCGTGTTTATAAAAATGAGTAAATATGATATTGAAAAGCAGTTTGGCAGAGTGACTTGATTATGAATAAGGTAATTGTAATTGCAGGCCCTACTGCTTCGGGCAAAACAGGGCTGGGAATAGAGGTTGCGAGGGCGATCGGCGGCGAAATAGTTTCTGCTGATTCAATGCAGGTTTATAAAAATATGTCGATAGCCACCGCCGCACCGACAGATGATGAAAAGTCGCAGGTGCCGCACCATCTTGTTGAATTTCTTGATAATGATAAAAAATTCAGCGTTGCCGAATGGTGCAATCTTGCAAAGGAAAAAATAGATGATATCATTTCAAGAGGTAAAGTGCCGATAGTTGTCGGCGGAACAGGGCTTTTTATTGACAGCCTTGTCGATAACATAAGCTTTGAGGATATTGAGGTCGACGAGGATTTAAGGCAAAGCCTTATGAAACGTGACGTTGACAGTCTTTATGATGAACTTTTAAGAGTTGACGGAAAAGCGGCTGAAAATATACATAAAAATAATAAAAAGCGAGTTGTTCGTGCGCTGGAGCTTCACTATTTGGGAAGTTCGAAAACAGAACAAAACGAAAATTCACGAAAAGAGAAAAGCCCTTATGATTTTCTTTATTTTGTGCTTCAATACGAAAACAGGCAAATGCTTTATGACAGGATTAATTTAAGAGTTGACAAAATGTTTGAAAACGGACTTTTAGATGAGGCTCGTGCCATGCAGGGCAAATGTCAAAAAACGTGCGCTCAGGCAATAGGTCATAAGGAGCTTGCAAAATATTTAAACGGCGAAGTTTCTCTTGAAGAATGTGCACAAAAGCTTAAGCAAGAGAGCCGCCGATATGCAAAAAGGCAGATTACATGGTTTAAAAGACGGCAGTGCGCTGTTTTTATTTCTATGGATAAGTTAAAAAGCAGTGCGGTTAAAACAGTTATAGATAAATGCGAGGACTTTTTAAATGGCTGAAGAAAAGGCAAAAAAATTGAATAATGCTTCTAAGTATATATCTAAAGACGTTATAGTTATTGCGGTAGTGCTTATTGCGATTGCCGCATACATTATTGCCGAGTGCTACAGCGCAACCCACGTTGATATTCAAACGGTTACGGCTGTCAAATCGACGGTTTATCAAACGCTTGACAAAAAAGCTTTGGTTATTCGTGACGAACACACGGTTGAGGGAAATTCAAGCGGTGTGACCGTGGCGTGTGTTAATGACGGGGAAAAGGTAAAGGTCGGCGGAAATATCGCTATGGTTTTTTCAAACAGCGATAATGCAAAAAGCTATTCAAGTGCTCTTGATTTGCAAAGCCGATTGGATTATTATATAAATTTGGAAGGCAAGTCGGCAGGTACGGCGACTGACGTTGAACAAATAGACAGTGACGTCATAAATGACGTAAACGATTATATTCGCTCCTCTTCAGGCAATGATTTTTCAGCTGTTCAGTCTGCGGCGCTTGACCTTAACGATAAGCTGACAAGGCGCCAAATGATAATCGGCGAGGATATTGATTTCAGCACGATTAAGCAAGGACTTGAGCAACAGCTTAATGCAATCAATCTTGATTCGTGTAAGCCTACAGGTTATGTAAGCACTAAGGAGTCGGGCATTTTTTCATCATACAGCGACGGATGCGAAACGGCTTTTGATTATAAAAATATAGACAAGCTTGACGTTAATACGCTTGATAAATATATTGCTCAGGCTAAGAAAGCAAAAAAAACAGACAGTCTCGGCAAGTTGATTACCGATTATGAATGGTATTTTGCCTGCAAGGTAAGCGCAGACGAGGTTAAAGGGATTGAAAACGGCGATATATTGAATGTTGCGCTTAAGGACAGCGATAAGGTTATTGAATGTGAGGTTGTCAGCGGCGCAACGCTTGACCTTGGAGTTAAGGAAGCTGTGCTTATTCTTCGTTCAAGCGAGATGGACAGCGAGCTTGCGTCAATGCGGCTTGAGAATATAGAAATCAGATTTAACGAATACACCGGATTTAAGGTGCCTTCCTCGGCGATACATATTAATGACAAGGGAGAAAAAACAGTTTATGCCCTTGTTGCAAACCAGGTTGAAAGCAGAACAGGCAAGGTTATTTATTCAACCAAGGATTATGTTGTGTTTGAATACACTCCCGAGGATGAAAATTCAATTCGTTTATATGACCAAATAATTACGCAAGGAAAGGATTTACACGATGGAAAAGTTTATACCTGATGAGGAAAAAATACAGTCGGTGCAGGATAATTATAAAAAGGTTTTATCTGATGTTAAGGAGACCGCAATCAAAGCCGGCAGAAATCCTGATGATGTAAGACTTATGGCTGTTACCAAAACAGTTGAAAGTTTTTATATTAATAAGGTTCTCGACTTGGGTGCAGACCTTATAGGCGAAAACAGAGTTCAAGAATTTTTAGGTAAAAAGGACGAACTTCATTTGAATGGGGTTGAGAAGCATCTTATCGGTCATTTGCAAACTAATAAGGTCAAGCAGATTGTCGGTGAGGTTGATATGATTGAATCTGTTGACAGCGTTCACCTTGCAAAGGAAATCAGCAAAATTTCTTCAAAGAAGGAAATCATAACAAATATTTTGCTTGAAGTAAACGTCGGAAAAGAAGAGTCAAAAAGCGGAATTTTCCTTGAAGGGCTTAATGATTTAATAGCCGAGGTTTCCGAAATGGAAAATATTAAGATAAAAGGTCTTATGACCATTCCGCCGATATGTGACAGCGAGGCAGAAATTTCAAAGTATTTTGAGTCAATGTATCAAACTTTCATTGACATTAAGAATAAAAAGATTGATAATGTAGATATGGATATTTTATCAATGGGTATGAGCCACGATTATGAAGCCGCTGTTAAAAACGGTTCTAATATTGTAAGAGTAGGCTCTGCCATTTTCGGCGCAAGAAAATATTTTTAAAGGGAGAGAGAAGAATATGAGCTTTTTTGATAAGATTAAAGAAATTGTTACCGAAAGTGACGATGATGATTACGATGATTTTTATGAGGATGATAAAAAAGGCAATTCAATAGGAATTGCTCCTCCTGCGAGAGATAGATTTTCAAGACGTGACAGCTCGGATAGAGAGGAACGTTTTACCGAGCGTCCACGAATAAAAAGGCACGACAGCGATAAGGTTGTTAATATTCATACAACAACTCAACTTCAGGTGGTTCTTGTTAAACCTGAAAGATTTGAGGAGGCGGCAACAATTGCCGACAACCTTAATGAAAAGAGAACTATTGTTTTAAATCTTGAAAGCACAAACCGTGATGTTGCACGCAGGCTTCTCGACTTTTTAAGCGGTGCGGCTTATGCAAGCGACGGTCAAATTAAGCGTGTTGCAAACAGCACATATATTATTACCCCTTATAATGTTGATGTTATGGGCGATTTAATAGATGAACTTGAAAATAACGGTATGTTTATGTAAGTGATGAAATTAAATACAATTATGGAGGAAGAATATAATGATTACACCAAGTCAAATTCGTCAAAAGAAGATATCTACCGTTGACGGCGGCGGATATGATAGAAATGAGGTTAATGAGCTTTTACTTGAAATTATAGAGTCGTATGAGGCTGTATATGCTGAGAATAAAGAGCTTTATCGCAAGATGGAAATTCTTGCAAATCGAATAGAGGAGTACAGAGCGGAGGAGGATACTATTAAAAATGCACTTATTTCCGCTCAAAAGACAGCCGACAAGCTTATGAACGACACAAAGCAAAAGGCAGCTCAATCGCTTGAAGAAAGTGCAAAGACAGCGCAAAAGACTGTTGTTGACGCTAAGGAAAAGGCAGATAAGATTATTTCAAGTGCAAGGGATTATGTCGCTAACCTTACTAATGAAAAGGAAAAGGCAGCAAGCGAAATTGTTGATGTGGCTGAAAAGAAAGCAATCGACGCTGTTGCAGGAGCGAAGGTTGTGGCTTGGGATGTTCTTGAAAAAGCTAAATCGCTTTCTCAGGAACTTATCAGCAAGACTAAGGCTGAAAAGGAAAGCCAAAAGGAGCTTGTTGAAAAGCTTAATGCTCAGTCTAAGTCATTTAAGGAAAGTCTCATTTCTCTTTATGAAAAGCAG
>DAVZKM010000043.1:0-11625 GCA_052272245.1 Eubacterium sp. | reverse complement strand
ATGCCAAACATTAAAAAGAGAGGTAGCAAACATGTCAAATGTTCAATATTCCGGTGTGCGTGAGAGCAGACCCGGCAGGGTCAATGACCTTGGCACGACAGGAAAAGAAGTAGAAGAAAATTACAAAAAAGGGTGCCTGAAGCGGGCAGATCGAAGCTTTGCGCAGGGCTTACAGTGTCAGCAGATCAACAGTATGGCAGCACTGATGTCATTAGAGGATTCCGTATTTGTATCCCATTCACCACAGGGCTGCGTGGGATGTACGATCATGGCTGTTGATATGTACCGCGTGGGACAGGCACACCGAGGAATCAAATATATCAAGAATCCAAGGATCATCGTGACAAATATCGACCAGAAAAGTGTCGTATTTGGCGGTGAACAGAAGCTTCGGGATTCGGTAAAAAAGGCAGTAGAACGATACTCACCGAAGGTCATCTTTATCTATGCATCCTGTGCGTCCGGTATTATCGGTGACGATATTGATGCAATCGCAATGGATCTTCAGGATGAATATCCGGATACGATCATGGTGCCGATCCATTGCGAGGGCTTCAAGTCCAAGATCTGCGCATCGGGTTTTGATGCCGCATTTTTATCGATAAACAAATACATATTAAAAAAAGAAAAAGTTCCAAAGGAAGAAAATCTGGTAAATCTGTTTGCACCTACTACTGTCAGTTATGCGGACCAGCGGGGCGAAGTTACGTTGTTTCTTATGCTCGGCTGCTTAAGGAATTTTTCAAAGGGTGTTGACGAAATATATAACGGCAGGCAAATTGAATTTAAAAAAGCATCCTTTGGTGTAAAAAAAGAACTTAGCGAATGTACTGTCGGCTTAATCGGATTTGGCGATATTGCAAGAAAAACGGCTGAATTTTGCAACGCTTTAGGGGCCAAAGTTATTTATACAAACCGCACAAGATATAAACACCTTGAAGAAAAATTAAACGTTCAATATGCAAGCCTTGACAAGCTTTTAAGTGAAAGCGACATAGTATCTCTCCACGTTGCGCTAACACCGGACACAATAAATACGGTCGATGATAATTTTCTTTCAAAAATGAAAAACGACGCATTTTTAATAAATACGTCACGTGGGGATTTGGTGGATAATAATGCACTTAAAAACGCCCTGTTAAACGGCGAAATCGCAGGTGCAGGGCTTGACGTCTACACTCCTGAACCGCTTGAAAAGGATAATCCTTTGCTTGATTTAAAACTTAAGGACAAACTGATATTGACACCTCATATCGCAGGGATTACACATTTAACGGTTGAAAGAATTTATAAAAACATTCTTGAAAATACACAAAATATAATCCACGGCAGAGAATTAAAAAATAAAGTAAACTAAAAAAAATGAAAAATTCCGTTTGAGATTTTCAAACGGAATTTTTCATTTTTATCAGTCTTTTTTCTTACCGTGGATATATACACTTATCACCTTTAAATCTTGGTTATCCTTAAGTATATTTTTATCAACAACGGCAAAATCTGCCGACTGCCCTGCTTCAAGTTTAGTGCACTCTGCATTATTCCTATAGGTCAAACACATTTTATCATTCACAAGAGGAAGAACAGCTCTGCCGCCCAAATCAACAATTTTTGCATCGTCGTAAGCAAGCGGTACACTGTATCCCATATAAACAATATTCTTGCCCTTTACAACCATAACCGAATATGTATTATTATGTTCGTCAAGTGAAATAAAATCTGCATTAGTAAACACAGTTTCCATCTTATTCGCCTCGTTAGTTATTTAGTACAGCAATAATAATACAAATTAATCAATTTGTCAAATATTTTGTTGATTTTATAAGATTAACCGCCGCATAATAGATAATAGTTTATTATTTCAAGCCATAAACTGCCATTCTTTATAAAAGAAAAGACGGATTAAATCCGCCTTTTCAAATTCTTATTATAATTTATGCAAAATATCTCTTGAGAAGTCCTTCAAATGCCTTGCCGTGTCTTGCTCTTGAGGCGGGCAACATACTACGAAACAGTCCCCCGGACTGTTTCTCCCAAATTTTTGCGCTTCGCTTAAAATTTGGAGTATCTTGGCAAGGGATGAAGCCTTTAAGCTTCTTTATTATGCAAAATATCTCTTAAGAAGTCCTTCAAATGCCTTGCCGTGTCTTGCTTCATCCCTTGCCATCTCATGAACAGCGTCGTGGATTGCGTCAAGACCTTGCTCCTTAGCAAGCTTTGCAAGCTGGGTTTTGCCAAGTGTTGCTCCGTTTTCTGCAGCAGCTCTCATTTCAAGGTTTTTCTTAGTTGAATCTGTTACAACTTCGCCAAGCATTTCAGCAAATTTTGCAGCGTGCTCTGCTTCTTCATAAGCAGCCTTCTCCCAATAAAGACCGATTTCGGGATAACCCTCTCTGTGAGCTACTCTTGCCATTGCAAGATACATACCGACCTCGGTGCACTCGCCTTGGAAATTTTCACGAAGACCGTTTACGATTTCTTCGCTGACACCGTCGATAATGCCTACCTTATGCTCTGCAGCCCAAGAGATTTCGCCCTCTTCTCTTACTGCCATCTTTGCGCCGCAAACAGGGCAAACATCGATAGGTTCGTCACTTTCGTATCCGCATACCGGACAATAATACTTCTTAGCCATAATAAATTACTCCTTTAAATTAAAATTATTTTAGTTTTTTGTTTTTCCTTTACAGCCTTTGCAAATTCCGCTGTAATATACATCTCTGCGCTCGATATCAAAACCGTCAATGCCCTCTACATTGCTGATTTTGCAAGTGAAATCAAATATGCCTGCGCAACATCTGCATTTAAAATGCGAATGAAAATTAGGATTGGCATCATATCTGATTTTTTCACTCTCAATAACAACCGGAATAATCAGCCCGCTGTCGGTAAGCGCCTGCAAGCAGTTATAAACAGTAGTTTTTGAAAAAGAAGGATTATCCTTAACCATATTTTTATAAACGGTATCAACGTCGGGGTGAATCCTGTTTTCATAAAGATATTTATAAACAGCAATTCTTTGCGCCGTTGCCTTGATACCCTTTTGCTTGAAAAGCTCTGTTATTTCCTTAGTCTGCATTCGCTCACTTCCTTTCGTTCTAATTTGCAATGATTGTTAATTTGTATCGATTACAATTTAGATTATACACATATTTTTCAAAAAGTCAATACTTTTTTGCAAAAAAATTCAGCCATAGTAAAAAAACTGTGGCTGAAATAATAAATTATAAACAGAAATTATACAAATTGATTATGCTCTTCGTCATATTCAAAGCCTGCCGAGGAAAGCTTTTCTGAAAGTTCACCTTTATCAACATCCATATCCTCGCACAAAGCGTCAAGGTTTGAGTAAAAATCACGAAGCTTAAGATTAATAACACTCATAAGCATAACAGGGTCATTTGGTAATTGCATTTTCTTTCTCCTTTAATTTTGGATTCATAATAAAATTAATCGGCTTTTGCCAAAAATCGAAACACAAAAGTGCCGTAAGCGCAAAGACAAGAATAATTGCCGCCCATTCCCAGCCCTCACCAATTTGATGAATAAGATAGAAAAGACCTGCATTTTCCATTATATATAAAATCGGACGGTGATAAATATAAATTTGAAGCGTTTTCCTGCCGCCGGATGTAATTCTGAGCTTTTTGCGTGGACAAAGGGACACAACAGAAAATATTAACAGTCCAACCACAGCATAATATGCAAAACGCAAAAGACAACCGAAATCGGCAAGGCTGTCATCAAGCGCAAAATATCTCCTTCGTCCGCTTAAAAGCGGAAAAAGTTCCTGCGAGTAGTCAACAGTAAGCGTAATTATGAGTACAAATGCGAAAAAATATATTGCCGAAAATATCTTTGCTCCTTTAGTTGACGTAACCTCATTGACCTTATCCAAATCAAGCACACAACCCGCATAGAAAAACGGAAAGAAAGTTATCACTCTCATAATGCAAAGAAAATCGGTATTACCTTTCATATATCCGACAAAACATCCAAATACTATACTTGTAATAAGTATATATTTTGAATCAATCTTTCGTACCGCCCATACAATCATATACCAAATTGCCATTGCCATCATATACCACGGCTCGTCCTTTGCAGAAAGCACGTCAAAAAACGAGTGCACGCCGAAGATGATATTAGGTATGTAATTAAGTATTCTTGCAAATAAATAGAGCATCATAAAAGAGAAAAAACGTTTAATCGGCGGAGAATCGCCGTTAATGCTCCTTTTACAAAAAAGCCCGCTTACAAATACAAATGCCGGCATATGGAAGGTATAAATAACTATCGAAATTGTGCGAAACATTTGGCTTGTATCAAAATAATCAAACGAAAGATGCCCAAGCACAACCAAAAAAATCAGGAATAACTTAAGATTATCCCAAAGTGCTATTCTTTTACCCATTTTAAAACCCCAAAATCTAAAATAATGTATAGATTACAATTTAATTTATCACATAATCTGTATATTTTCAATAATAATGTTTTAAATAATAAAAAATATATAATTTATTATTGAATATTTATAGATTTTATGTAATAATATTATGTAATTTTAAATTGGAATTTTATACATAAGGGTGAAAAAATGATGAATTTTGACGAACTTGCTGATTTGCTTTTTCCAAGCATAGACAAAACACCTGCATACTATGAGGAAAAATATCCGCCAAGGCAGCTTAAAGAGGGTGCAAGGGTAACAAGATTTGCGCCAAGTCCTACCGGATATCTTCATTTCGGAAATCTTTACACCTGCTTTGCTTCCTACCTTACAGCTAAGAACACAGGCGGAGTTTTTTTTGTAAGAGTTGAGGATACAGACCAAAAAAGAAAGGTTGACGGTGCTGTTGACGCTATGCTCAAAGGTCTTGAGGTTTATGGAGTTAAGGCTGACGAAGGCGTTATCGGCGAAGGAAATGAAATAGGAAAATACGCTCCTTATTACCAAAGCGCAAGAAAAGAAATTTACCAAGCATATGCAAAAAGCCTTGTTAAACAGGGACTTGCGTATCCGTGCTTTTGCACTGCCGAGGAGATTGACGAAATAAGGCAACAGCAAGAGGGCGAGGACATAAAGGGTTATTGGGGCAAATATGCAAAGTGCCGTGACCTTTCAATTGAGCAAATAAAGCAAAACATTGAAAACGGTATGCCGTGGACTTTAAGATTAAAATCGCCGGGCGATATCAAAAAAAAATGTTATTTTGACGATATGATTAAGGGCAAAATTGAAATGCCGGAAAATGTTATTGATGTTGTTCTTCTTAAAACAGACGGCATTCCGACATATCACTTTGCTCATGCGATTGACGACCATTTGATGAGAACAACACACGTAACAAGAGGCGACGAATGGATAGCCTCCGTTCCTCTTCACCTTCAGCTTTTTAAGGTACTTGGCTTCAAGCCTGTCAAATATGCCCACGTTGCTCCTATTATGAAAGAAGAAAACTGCGGCAAGCGCAAGCTTTCAAAGAGGAAAGACCCCGAGGCTGCTGTTTCGTATTATTCAGAGGTTGGCTACCCTGCTGCTTCGATAAACGAATATATGATGACCATTTTGAACTCTAACTTTGAAGATTGGAGAAGGGCAAATCAAAGCGCAAGCATTTATGATTTTCCGTTCAATCTTAAAAAGATGAGTGCGTCAGGCGCATTGTTTGACTTTGTTAAGCTTACCGATATTTCCAAAAACGTTATAAGCAAAATGAGCGCTGAAGAAGTATTTGAATTATCAAATGCTTGGGCAAAGGAATACGACAAAAAGCTTGCAGCTCTTTACGCTAAGGACGAGCAATATGCAAAGGATATTCTTAATATCGACCGAGAAAACAAGAAGCCGAGAAAGGACCTTGCAAAATGGTCCGATATTCCGGATTATATCAGTTATATGTATGACGAAACGTTTACCCCTTGCTATGAGCTTTGCGGCAATGCAACAAGCGAGCTTGCACTCAACGTTCTTGAAAAATACATTGACGAGGTTAATTTAAACGATGACAAGGACACTTGGTTTTCAAGGATTAAATCAATTTGCGAGCCGTGCGGCTGTACTCCCAACGTCAAGGAATATAAGCAAAACCCTGACAATTTCAAAGGTCACGTTGGCGACGTATCAACAATTATACGTGTTGCTTTAACAGGCAGAACTAACACTCCGGACCTTTTCTCTATCACCGCTCTTTTAGGCAATAACAGAGTTAAAGAAAGACTTACAAAAGCACTTGAATATTACAAGGAGAATAAATAATGGCAGAAGCAGAAAAGAACGAAGAAATAAAAGTATCGTCAAATTTCATTCATGATTTTATTGACGAAGATTTAGCCGAAGGCAAATATTCAAAAATTCAAACACGTTTTCCACCTGAGCCAAACGGATATCTTCATATCGGTCATGCTAAGGCAATTTGTATTAATTTCGGCGTAAAAGAAAAATACAAAGGCAAATGCAATCTCCGACTCGACGATACAAATCCGATTAAAGAGGACACGGAATATGTTGACGCTATAAAAGAGGATATCAAGTGGCTCGGCTTTGATTGGGACAATCTCTACTATGCGTCGGATTATTTTGATTTCTTATACGAATGTGCAATCAAGCTTATCAAAAAAGGCAAGGCTTACGTTTGCGAGCTTTCACCTGAACAGATGAGAGAATACAGAGGCACGCTTACCGAGCCGGGTAAAAATTCGCCTTACCGTGACAGAAGCGTCGATGAAAACCTTGACCTGTTTGACAGAATGACCAAGGGTGAATTTGAAGAGGGCAAAATGGTACTTAGGGCGAAAATTGATATGGCGTCTCCTAACCTCAATATGCGTGACCCTATTATTTACAGAATTATGTATGCTCACCACCACAGAACGGGCGACAAATGGTGCGTATATCCTATGTATGACTTTGCACACCCGCTTTCAGACGCTTATGAGGGCGTGACCCATTCGCTTTGTTCGCTTGAATTTGAAAATCACAGACCGCTTTACAATTGGTTTGTAGACGAACTTATTGATGGTGAAAAGCCAAGGCAGATTGAATTTGCAAGAATGAATCTTAACTACACACTCACCTCTAAGAGAAAGTGCTTAAAGCTTGTTCAGGACAATATTGTTTCGGGCTGGGACGACCCGAGAATGGCGACAATCAGCGGTATGAGAAGAAGAGGATATCCGGCTGCCGCTATTCGTGATTTCTGCGAAAGAATCGGTGTATCAAAGGCATACAGTGTTATCGACTTTGCGCTTCTTGAGGCTTGCGTAAGGGATAATCTCGGCACTAACTCACCGAGAGCTATGGCTGTTATTGACCCTGTTAAGCTTGTTATTGACAATTTTCCTGAGGACAAGGTTGAGGAAATTGAGTGCGAATATCACCCTGAGCATCCTGAATACGGCACAAGAAAAATTCCTTTTACCAAAGAGCTTTGGATTGAGAAAAACGACTTTATGGTTGAGCCTATTAAGAAATACAGACGCCTTTTTGTCGGCAACGAAGTTAGACTTTACAAGGCATATTACGTAAAATGCACAGGATATGACCTTGATGAAAACGGCGAGGTTTGCTGTGTTCACGCAACCTACGACCCTGAAACATTCGGCGGTGACTCCCCTGACGGCAGAAAAGTTAAAGGCACAATCCATTGGGTATCAGCCAAGGAAAACGTGCCTTGCGAGGTAAGACTTTATGAAAGACTTTTTAACGCTCCAAACCCAAGCAACGAGGAGGGTGTAAGTTCATTTGAAGATAACCTTAACCCCGACTCATTAAAGGTTGTAAGCGGATATGTTGAAAAAGCGCTCGACAACTGTGAAATCGGCGCTAAGTATCAGTTTATGAGAAACGGATATTTTTGCAAGGATAAGGATTCAACATACGAAAAGCCTGTATTTAACAGAACAGTTGCACTGCGTGACAGCTTTAAAATTACAAAATAACGCAGAATTTGAAATAAGGTGATTTAATTGAGTACAAGAAAAGACATAAAAAACATTGCCATAATTGCCCACGTTGACCACGGCAAGACTACCCTTGTTGATGAAATGTTGCATCAAAGCGGTATTTTCCGTGATAACGAGGCGGTGCAGGAAAGAGTTATGGACTCCAACGATCTTGAAAAAGAGCGTGGAATTACAATTCTCTCAAAAAATACTTCCATCCACTATAAAGATACAAAAATCAACATTGTTGATACTCCGGGTCACGCCGATTTCGGCGGCGAGGTTGAGCGTATACTCACTATGGTTGACGGGGTAATCCTTGTTGTTGACGCATTTGAGGGCTGTATGCCGCAAACACGTTTCGTTCTTAAAAAGGCTTTGGGCCTTAAGAAAACTCCGCTTGTGGTTGTAAACAAGATTGACCGTGACGGTGCGAGACCGCAGGAAGTTATTGACGAAGTGCTTGACCTCTTTATAGAGCTTGGCGCAGATGATGACCAGATTGATTTCCCGGTTGTTTTCGCTTCTGCAAGGGACGGTTATTCAAGCCTTGACCCTAATGTAAGAGAGGGCGATATGAGGCCGCTTCTTGACGCTATTCTTGAATACATACCGTCGCCGACAGGTGACCCGAACGGCCCTGCTCAAATCCTTTTCTCATCTCTTGAATATGACGATTATGTTGGCAGAATCGGCGTCGGCAGAGTTGAGAGAGGTACAATTAAGGTAAACACTCCTTATGTTCTTTGCAGGCAGGACGGCACTCAGGAAAACGTTAAATTCTCTAAGATTTATCAATTTGAAGGTCTTAAAAGAGTTGACTGCAACGATGCTGAATTTGGCGATATCGTTTGCGTTGCAGGTATTGCCGACCTCAATATCGGCGAAACGGCATGCGACCCTAACTGCATTGAGCCGCTTCCTTTCGTTAAAATCGACGAGCCTACAATTTCTATGAACTTTATGGTAAACGATTCTCCTTTCGCAGGCAAGGAAGGCAAATATGTAACTTCCCGTAACCTTCGTGACAGACTTTTCAAAGAGGTTGAAACGAACGTATCAATGAGAGTTGAGGAAACAGACTCTATGGATACTTTCAAGGTATCGGGCAGAGGTGAGCTTCACCTTTCAATCCTTATTGAAACCATGAGAAGAGAAAATTACGAATTCCAGGTTTCACGTCCGCAGGTTATCCTTAAAAAGGATGAAAACGGCAGAACGCTTGAGCCTATGGAGCTTGCTATTATCGAAGTACCTGAGGAATACGTCGGCAACGTTATGCAAAAGCTTTGCTCACGCAAGGGCGAAATTGAGAATATGGATACCCGTTCAACAGGTATGACCCACCTTGAAATCAAAATCCCGTCAAGAGGGCTTATCGGCTACCGTTCTGAATTTTTGACCGATACAAACGGCAACGGCATTATGAACCAGCTTTTCGCAGGATATGAGGAATTCAAGGGTGATATTGAAACAAGAGATCGTGGCTCAATCGTTGTTCACGAAACAGGAACTACGACAGGCTACGGACTTTGGAACACTCAGGATCGAGGACGTCTTTTTGTAGGTCCGGGTGTTGAAGTATACGAGGGAATGATTGTCGGCGAATGTGCCAAGGACGAGGATATCGTTTGCAATGTATGCAAGAAAAAGCACGTTACAAATACACGTGCAAGCGGCTCCGACGAGGCATTGAAGCTTGTTCCGCCTACTACCCTTTCGCTTGAGCAGAGTATGGAATTTTTGGCTGACGATGAGCTTTTGGAGGTAACTCCTAAGTCAATCCGTTTGAGAAAGACTATTCTTGATAAGTCATTAAGGCTTAAAGCAGAAAGCAGAAAAAAATAAGAATTTTTAACGACTGTCGATATCAACTTATCGGCAGTCTTTTTTACCTAAAAATGTATATTGATTAATACTGTTTTATTTGTTATAATTAATATATACTTATTATAAAGGATGGTTTATGTGAAAAAGGCATTATCAATCTTTTTATCCCTTGTTATGCTTCTTACTATGAGTGCAGGGCTTAACATCACGGCAAGGGCAGAGCAAAGCGTTAAATCAAGCTTTGATGAAAAGACCGGAACGCTTACCTTTTCCGGAAAAGGCACTGTCAGCGCTTCATCTTACGATTGCCCAAACATTGGTAACAAAATCACAAAAGTTATTGTAAATGTCGGAATTGATGAGATTCAACAAAATGCTTTCTTCAAGGCTGATAAATTGCAAAGTATAATTATTTATGACCAAACGTGTCAAATCAGTGCAGACGGAATTTTGCCTTTCGGCAAAGACGACGTTACTTTTTACGGTTTTGACAAATCGAAAACTCAGGAATGGGCATCAAATCATAAATTCCCTTTTAAATATATTTACACTATAACATTTTTAAAAAAAGATAAAAGCGTTTCAAAAATAATTTATGCATTGGAAGGGGAAACTGCCCAAGAAATCAGCGCAAAAGCTCCGAATTTTTCGTTTACCGCTTATCCTTACACTGGCAGTGATTTTGAAAATGCGCACTATGAGCCTACTTGGAAACCGAGCATATCTGCGGCAACAAGCGATAAAAATTATACGGAATACCCAAAGCTTCGTATGTGTACTGGAATTCAAATAATAACAAAAGAGCCAACTTGTGCCGAAACAGGTGTTTTATCTACTGTTTGCGCTATCTGCAAAAGAACTTTAGAAACAAAAGAACTTGCAAAAACCGATAAACACGTATTTGACAATAATTATGAATTTTGCACGGTTTGCCATAAGGTAAAAAATCCTAATTATACAACTACTACCACAACAACCACTGCTCCTACCACACAAGCTGTGCAGCCGCCGGCAACTTCATCAACGCAGCCCACCACAAAACAGACTGCTCAAGCGGCTTCAAAGCCCACCAAAAATGCGAAAAAGGTATCCGGAAATTGGGTTGACAGCCAATACAAAAAGGCTTCGATTTCAAAGCTTTCAAAGGGCAAAAAAGCAATAACGGTAAGGTGGAAAAAAGTAAGCACAATCAAGGGATACCAAATTCAGCTTGCAACCGATAAGAAGTTTAAAAAGAATAAAAAGACAGTAACAATTTCTAAGCAGAAAACCACAAAAACTACTGTTAAAAAGCTTAAGCCTAAGAAAAAATATTACGTTCGCATTCGCACATACAAAAATGTGAAATATAAAGGAAAAACAATTAAGGTTTATTCCTCATGGTCCAAAGTTAAAACTGTAAAAACTAAATAATATTTAATTTTGCAGAGCCGTAATTTTGCGGCTCTGTTTTTTATAAAAATTTTATTACACCTATTGACAATAAAAGAAAATGGTCTATAATATTAATTAGCACTCAGGTACTACGAGTGCTAATTAATATTCAAAGGGTGATATATATGAGAAAAAAGCAATTTAAAGCAGAGTCTAAAAAGCTGCTTGATATGATGATTAATTCAATTTACACTCACAAGGAAATATTTTTACGTGAGCTTATTTCTAATGCAAGCGATGCTATAGACAAGCTATATTTCAAATCTCTTACAGATGACAGCGTCAAACTTGCAAGAGAGGATTTCAAAATCCATATTGACCTTGACAAGGAAAACAGAACTATCAAAATCAGCGATAACGGTATCGGTATGACCGGCGAGGAGCTTGAAAACAATCTTGGCACAATCGCAAAGAGCGGCT
>DAVZKM010000042.1:0-11648 GCA_052272245.1 Eubacterium sp. | reverse complement strand
CCGTCGGAGTAAGCCTTGCGGAATACTTCCTTAACCTCGCCGGTATAATAATCCATTTCGGTTTCAATATATGTGAAGCCGTTGATTCTTGCGATAATCTGAGCTGCGTCCTTACCAAGACCGTTAAGAATAACACGAAGAGGCTTTTGTCTAACCTTGTTAGCTTTTTCAGCGATACCGATAGCACCTTCTGCGGCAGCGAATGATTCGTGACCTGCAAGGAATGCAAAACACTCTGTTTCCTCTTCAAGGAGCATCTTGCCAAGGTTACCGTGACCAAGACCTACCTTTCTCTGGTCAGCAACTGAGCCCGGAATACAGAATGACTGAAGGCCTTCACCGATTGCAGCAGCAGCCTCAGCAGCAGACTTAACACCCTTCTTAAGTGCGATTGCACAACCTACAGTATAAGCCCACTTTGCATTTTCAAAGCAAATTGGCTGAATACCCTCAACAATTTTATAAGGGTCAAAGCCTTTAGCCTGGCAGATTTCTCTGCATTCTTCAATTGATTTAATATCGTACTGAGCGAGAACATCAAGAATTTGTTTCTCTCTTCTTTCATAAGATTCAAATAAAGCCATTGTCTTTTCCCTCCTTATTCTTTTCTTGGGTCGATAATTTTAACTGCGTCATCAACTCTGCCGTACTGACCCTGAGCCTTCTCGAATGCTGTGTTAGCATCGTCGCCTGCTTTAATGAAGTCCATCATCTTGCCAAAGTTTACAAACTTGTAGCCGATGATTTCGTTGTCAGCGTCAAGAGCAAGACCTGTTACATAGCCGTCTGTCATTTCAAGGTAACGAGGACCCTTTGCAAGAGTACCGTACATTGTACCAACCTGTGAACGAAGACCCTTACCGAGGTCTTCAAGGCCTGCACCGATTGCAAGACCGTCATCAGAGAAGGCACTCTGTGAACGACCGTAAACAATTTGGAGGAAAAGCTCTCTCATAGCTGTGTTAATAGCATCACAAACAAGGTCTGTGTTAAGAGCTTCAAGAATAGTTCTGCCCGGGAGAATTTCAGCAGCCATAGCAGCTGAGTGAGTCATACCCGAACAACCTACTGTTTCAACAAGGGCTTCCTGAATAACGCCTTCTTTAATGTTAAGGCTAAGCTTACAGGTACCCTGCTGAGGCGCACACCAACCTACACCGTGTGTGAAGCCTGAAATATCTTTAATTTCTTTTGCCTTTACCCATTTTGCTTCCTCCGGAATCGGAGCAGCACCGTGAGCAACGCCCTGTGCTACAGGACACATTGTTTCAACTTCATGTGAATAAATCATTTGAATTACTCCTTCCATATTTTGACTTTAAGTATTGCCAAAAATAATAATTTATAAAATTATCACAAATATTATACCCAATTGTTTGTCTATCTTCAAGAGTAAATGTCAATTTTTTGTCAAAACTTTTATGTTTTAGTTACTATTATAAGAAAACTTGAAAAAATCAATCAATTTTGGTATAATATTAATATTATAATTCAACATTCGAAAGGATAAAGCAATATGAAAATCAAAAACGGCTTTGCAAAAAGGAAAATTGCCGGTTCAAATATTGTAGTGCCTGTCGGCAGAGCAACAAACGATTTCAACGGAATGATTACGCTCAATGATTCAGGCTCATTTTTTTGGGATTGCTTAACATATGATACAACAATTGACGATGTTGTTGAAAAAGTAATAAGCGAGTACGATATTGACAAAGAAACGGCAAAGCGAGATATTGAAAAATTTATAAAAATGCTTGAAGATAACAATCTTCTTGAAAAATAAATCAAAAAAGTCCCCCGTAGGTTTAACACTTACGAGGGATTGTTTTTTTATCCGAATCTGCCGTTAATATATGCGTCTGTGCGTTCGTCCGACGGGTTTGAAAAAAGCTTCTCGGTTTCGTCAAATTCAATAACTTCACCCAAAAGGAAAAATGCCGTTTTGTTTGAAATACGCTTTGCCTGCTGCATAGAATGGGTAACAATTATAATTGTATAGTCCTTCTTAAGTTCGAGTGCAAGTTCCTCTATCTTAGATGTTGAAATAGGGTCGAGTGCAGAGGTAGGTTCGTCCATAAGAATAACGTCGGGGTTGACGGCGAGAGTACGTGCAATGCAAAGCCTTTGCTGTTGACCGCCCGAAAGAGCAAGTGCGCTCTTTTTAAGCTTATCACCCACCTCATCCCAAAGTGCCGCCTGACGAAGAGATTTTTCCACTATTTCATCAAGTTCTTTTTTAGAGCGAATACCGTGAGTTTTAGGGCCGTAGGCAACATTATCATAAATACTCATTGCAAACGGGTTAGGTTTTTGGAAAACCATTGCAACATTTTTGCGAAGCTCATTAATATCGTAAGAATAAATATCCTTGCCGTCATATTTAACGCTGCCGTTTATTTTGCAGGTATCAACAAGGTCGTTCATTCGGTCAAGAGTTTTCAAAAGGGTTGATTTTCCGCAGCCTGACGGACCTATAAAAGCAGTTATCTCATTTGGCGAGATATTCATATTTATTTTTTTCAAGGCTTTAAAATCGCCGTAATAAAGTTCTAAATTTTCAATTTCAAATTTATTCATTTTGTTTCCTTATTTCATAATTTTCTTTGCAAGTGCATTTGAAAACGCATTGATTATAACTACAAAAACGATAAGCACAACGGCAGTCGCATAAGCCTGTTCGGTGTAAAGTCCTTCATTTAAAAGACAATATAAGTGAACCGATATTGTGCGAGATGATGAGGTAAGCTTTGTTGCAGCTTCAGGTACAGTTCCTGCAGTATAAATCAACGCAGCCGTTTCGCCCACTATCCTGCCGATTGCCAAGATTATCCCTGAAAGAATACCCGGCATTGCAGACGGCAAAACAATTTTAAAAACCGTGCGAAGTTTTCCTGCGCCAAGACCGTAGGAAGCCTCACGAAAGGTGTTATCGACGCCAAGCATTGCTTCCTGCGACGTTCTTATAATAAGCGGCAAAACCATTATTGCAAGCGTGATTACCCCCGCCAAAAGCGAATAGCCCCATTTTTTTGAAATGACGAATGCCAAAAATCCAAACAAACCGTAAACTATTGACGGAATACCGGAAAGGGTTTCGTTTGCAATATTTATTATTTTTACAAAAAATGAATTTTTCCTTGAATATTCCGCCAAATAAATTGCCGAAAAAATCCCTATAGGAACAGCTAAAAAAAGTGTGAGTGCCGTCAAATAAACCGTATTTATAATTGACGGAAGCATTGACTGATTAGATGATGAATATTTAAGCGAAAAAAGCTCAAGTGAAAGGTTAGGCACACCTTTTATAAAAATATATCCTATAATAAACACCACTGTAAGTGCAGTTATAACCGTGCAGATTATAATAAGCAAAAACACGGCAAAGGACAAGGGTTTATTGAGATATTCCTTTAATTTTCTCATGGCACTTTACCCCTCCTTTTTATGAACGGCAAGTGAAAAGCACAAATTGATAATCAAAACGAATACAAAAAGAACTGCCGCCGTTGCAATAAGTGCACGCCTGTGAAGTCCCGAAGCATAAGCCATTTCAAGAACGATATTGCCTGTAAGCGTGCGCACACCCGAGGTGATTGATTTAGGAATAATTGCCTGATTACCCGCAATCATAACAACCGCCATAGTTTCGCCAACCGCTCTGCCGATACCGAGAATAATTCCGCTGACTATACCTGATTTTGCAACAGGGAAAACCGCCTTAAATATGCTGTATTCCTTTGTTGCGCCGAGTGCAAGAGAGCCCTCATAATATGACGTGGCAACGCTGCGAAGAGACGATTCGCAAGTATTAATAACAGTCGGAAGTATCATAATTCCCAAAAGGATTGAAGCGGTTAAAACTCCCTTGCCGCTCGTACTTGTAAGCTTTTGGATAACAGGCACAACTGCAACAAGGCAGAAAAATCCGTAAACTATTGACGGGATACCCGCAAGAAGATTAACAACCGGTTTCATGATGGAATACAACCTTTTAGGGCAATAAAATGCGAGAAACACCGCTGTAAAAATACCTATAGGCACACCGATAATAATTGCCCCTGCGGTAACGTAAATACTGCCGAGAATCATAGGGAAAATGCCGAATATTTCCCTGCTCGGTTTCCACGTTTTGCAAAATATAAAATTTTTAAATCCTATTTCCTCTATTGCCGGAATACCATTTTGAAAAATAAATTTGCAAACAAAGATAACGGCAATTACCGACAGAAATGCACATAGCAAAAACACTATACGCATTGCAATTTCTTTTGCTTTTTTCAAATTATTTTATAACCTCTTCCCAAGTCGAAACATTGCCTTCAAAGATATTTTTTACCTGCTCGCTTGTCAATGCGTCAAAAGTATTTGAATTATTTACAATAACGGCAATGCCGTCAAGCGCAATTGTTTGCGATTTAAGAGTTTTCGCCTCGTCGTCCTTAAGTTCTCTTGAACTCATTGCAATTTCAACTGCGCCCTGTGTTGCAGATTCAATACCTGCCGATGAACCTGATTCCTGAATTTCGATTTTAACGTCGGGATTGAGCTTTTTATATTCATCTGCAAGCACATTCATAACCGGAGCGACCGAGGTTGAACCCGCAATTGTTATTGTACCCTTTTTGCCCGAGCCTGTGTAATCTTTCGTTGCCTCGGTTGAAATATAACCGTCTTTGGCAATAATTGCCTCACCCTGCTTTGATGTGATAAATGATATAAAATCTTTATCTATATCTGTAAGCTTAGTGTCAATATATGCGATTTTAAAAGGCCTTTGCAGCTTATAACTGCCATCCTTAACAGCAGCGACTGAGGGAGCAACACCGTCAAGCTTGACCGCCTTAACGTCGTTTGAAAGTGAGCCTAAAGATACATAGCCGATTGCATTTTTATTACCCTTTACACTTGACATCATAACCGAGGTTGAATTTGTAAGTTCTGCCGAATCCGCCGTAATATCGTTGCCTTTTTCATCTGTAACACCCATAAGTTCAACAAACGCATCTCTTGTGCCCGAGCCTTCCTCTCGGCTTATAACGGTAATTTGACCGGATACACCCGATTTTTCTTTCTTTTTATCGCTGTCTTTAGGCGAACAGCCATTCATTGCAAATGATACTATGCCTACAAGGCAGATAACCGAAATCACGCTGATGATAATACTTTTCTTTGTCATTTTCTTTTTCCTTTCATACATAAGTACAAGTATTTGTTTAAGTACCTCTTTGGTACAAATTGAGAATACACCCTGCGTATTAAAATATGTTCAAAATACCGTTAAAAATCTGATAAAAACACGATAAATTTAATTAATTTTAATTTAACATACGCCTAACAATTTTATTATTTATCATTTACTGTAAATTATAAAATTGCAAAAAATAAAGACGTACTAAAAGCATTTGCCTAAAATACGTCTTTATATATTATTAAATCATTAAACTTTTCTGACTGTTATTTCACCGGAGCGCAAAACCGTTTTTTCGCCGTTTTCAAGTTTTACTTCAAGACCGCCTTTCTCGTCTATGGCAGTTGCCGTTGCAAGGGTTGCTTCTCCGTTTTGAATAAATTTGATTTTTTCGCCGATAACCATTGAATGACTGCGATAATAATCAATAAAGCTTGCATAATCCCCGCCGGCAATTTTCATAAGTTCATTAACTGTTTGAGCAATCAGCGCACTGCGGTTTACATCAACGTCAAGGCAACCTGCGCCCTGAACATCGCTCGGAAATTTTGTGGTGCTGATATTAATTCCTATTCCTATTATCACGCTGTCGACCGTGCCCGATTCAAAATCAGTCGTTGCCTCAGTCAAAATTCCGCAAACTTTTTTGCCGTTTAAATAAACATCATTAACCCATTTGATTTTCGGCTTCAAATCGGTAGTTTTTTCAATTGCCTTGCACACTGCAACCGCAGCGGCAGTGGTGGCTGTGACAGCATTTTGAAGAGAAGTATCGGGGCGAATAACAAGAGAAAAATATATTCCTGTTTCGCTTGGGGAATAAAAGCTTTTTCCCTGCCTTCCTCTGCCTGCCGTTTGCTTAGCGGCGGTAACAAGAAATTCTCCCTGCTTACCGTCTGCCAAAAGCCTTTTGCAGTATGTATTTGTTGAATCGATAGTATCAAAATGGGTTACTTCAATATCTCTTTCAAGAAGCGCCTTGACACCTTCGGCAGTCACAAGGCTGTTATTATGCTTGAGCTTATAGCCGCATTTGGTAACGCCCTCGATATCATATCCGCTTTTTTTCAGCGATTTGATTGCTTTCCAAACTGCCGCACGGCTTACACCTGTTTGCCTTGCAAGTTCCTCACCGCTGACATAATTTTCCTCTTTTAAAAGTCTGGATAATATCTCATCCTTAGTAGCCATTGTAAACACCCCTTTATATTTAAGTTTACAAATATTTCAAAATAACAGGCAGGAAAACTTCCTGCCTTAGATTATAAAAATCTATTTCTTTATATAGAATATCGCCAAAGTTTTAGGACCGCAATGAGAGGAAATGGTACAACCGGCATCCGCCCTTATTATTTCATCAAACCTTGCTTTTCCTTCGATAAGGCCTAAAATATAGCTCAGTACCTCACCGTTTATTCCGCCGCTGTCTGCAACAACAATACGGGAGGTATCAATCTTGCTGACATTTTTCAGGCAATCCTCTGCATATTGCTTATATACGTTTTCCATCTTGCCACGATATTTTTTAACAACATCAAGAGTTCCTGTATTTGGGTCAACCGCAATGCCCGGCCTTATTCCCAAAACATTTGCACTGAACTTTGCAATGCCGGAACACCTGCCGCCCTTGTGCAGATATTCAAGAGTATCAAGCACAAAGGTCGTGCTTACCTTCGGCACTATTGAATTAACTCTGCTTGCAATCTTCCTTGCGTCATAGCCCTTTGCCTTAAAATCGCAAGCCTTAAGCACAACAAGCCCCATTGCGGCACAAAGACTTTTTGAATCAACAACATAAACATCATCAAAATCAGAAGCAGCAATACACGCATTTTGATAGCTTGAGGAAATGGCAGACGAAAGGCTGATATGAACAACAGCCTTGCCCTGATTTGTCATCTTATCAAACAAATCAAAATAAGCACTCGGAGCAACCGCCGCAGTCTTGGGAAGAGTACCTGTTCTTGCAACAAATTCATACACATTTGAAGGAAAGACGTCTACACCGTCCAAAAACGTATCCTCGCCCAATAAAATCGACAAAGGAGTTATTACTATATTATTTTTTTCAATTATGCTTTTTGGTAAATCACAGGTGGAATCCGCTGTAATAACTACTTCTTTCATAAATACACCTTAATAAAATTAACACTTTCATATTTACTGTTAAAAAAGTATATCACAAATCAGATTGACGTTCAATAATATTATAAATTAGTTTAGTCTTATTTAATAATCTAAATTATGCGCCGTATTTAAGCTTAACATTTTTAAGCATATCACGGCTGTATTTTTTGTCATAAGTGATTTTTAATACACTTCTTGACTTTCTTTCCAAAATTTCCGCCTTATAGGCGATATCGTTATTATCGCCTATGACCACGCTGTAATCACCGCTGCTTGTCACTCTGTCGGAAAATACGAAGCCCTCTTTAGCCGTCAAAACTATACTTGTTTGTGTAATTTTAACCTTATCAACACATTTAATTTGCGATTCAAGCTCACCAAATGAAATGCTCTGTTCATTAACGTTATCGGAAATTTCAAAGCTTGCGTCAATCCAGTCGATAAGATTATCATTTGTAGTAATAGTATTTGACGAAGTGTTATTTAAAGTATATGTAAATTTTTTAGGATTATTATCCCTTAAATCGGGCATTACGTAGCTATCCTTAGGTATAAATTCAATCGTTTTCGGAGTAATTGTAAATTTGCCTTTTTTATTAACACTCACACCGGTATGAATATCGCCGACATACTGTGCCTTGCTTGAATCGTCATAATATGCAAGCACCATAATATTGAGTTGGAGCGAACCATCCTTTGCAACATAATAATTGCCTTCACCCTTGCCCCATTTAGTAAATTTTTTGTATCCGTCTTTACCATCGTTACGGAGCGCCTTTGCATAATAAACATACTTATTTGATGAAATGCCCGTTGCCTTGTCATATTTCAATTCAACATCATTATCATCCATAACAAATTGCAAATATTTACTACAGCTTTTCAACTGATTCATTTTAGCGTTAATTGCCAGCTCAAACGGTTTTTTCCAAGTATTTTGGTCGGCATAAATTACCTCGAAATCCTGCTTGCCGCTGCTGTTAGTAATCGGTTTAATCAAAACGGCATATTTGTGATAATTTTCAAAATCAGACTTATCGGCAGTGATAAGAGAATTGTTTAAATCGCTTGCGGGAGAGCAATATAAAATAAGAAGTTCCTTTTCATTATCGCCGTTATAATCACCATAATAAAAATCCACAGGCTTTTGCGTTAATAACCAGTCAAAGCCGCCAAGTTCTTTTCTTACCGAATTATATTCGATATATGCTTTATTTTGATTGTCAATAAAGAGCTTAAACCCATTGTCGTTGTAATAAACAGTATCGGGCGCAGCGGTCGTTGTTTGATCAGGTTTTGTTGTAATAAGCTGAGTGGTAAGAACAATATTTTCGTTGTTTTTCTTTTCCCTGTAATAGTATGAAAAGCCAAAAACTATTCCTACTGCGATAAGCAATACAATGCAAATTCTAACAAAATATTTCATAATTTATCATCCGTAAATATCTTTAAATTTAAAAGGGATTTTATTTCCTTTAACAATATGATAGCAATTTTCGCCGAGAGAAAAAATAGGTTTATCGTGCTTCAATGAATCTGAATATACATCAATAATTTTTATATCTTCGTTATTATAAAGTTCAAAAAGCCTTTTAACCTTTTCTTCATCACGGCAATTTTTGCCTATAATTGCGCCTGTTTTTTTGTTATGCCTTGTGCAAAGCAAGTCCTCAAATCCAAGCCTTTTTTGAATTTCATTAAGAAGAAAATCAGGAGAAGCGCTTATAACAACAGCGTGTCTTTTGCGATTTAAAAACCATTTATGTACCTGATGTTCGTGCCTATCCCAAAATCCCTTAACTGCATTATCAAGCGGAATGAACATAACAAAGCAGAAAAAAAACTTTTTGAATTTAGTGAAATCAATCACCTTTAATACCATAAGTATTGCAAGAAGCGCCTGAAAGGGAATAAAAAGAATTATCCAAGGATAATGAAGAATCGAATACCCCCAAAAAAGCGAGCCGCTGTCAAACGGCACTACGGTTTTGTCAAAATCGTAAATATCTATTTCTTTCATCATGCCTCCAAAAACAAATTAAATAGTATCAACATCAAAATCAATAGTAAGCTTTTTATTCGAACTGAAATGGGTAAGCTTAACGCCGGCATACTCAAACATTTTTTTGCTTGCCTTAACGTTATCGGTATCTTTATATTTATCACTTATGTAAACAACTTCTTTTATTCCGCACTGAATAATTGCCTTTGCACATTCATTGCAAGGAAAAAGAGCGACATATATCCTACATCCCTTAAGACTGTTGCCGCCTGCGTTCAATATTGCATTAAGTTCGGCGTGGCAAACATAAGGATATTTTGTAAGGGTAGATTTATCGCCGTCACGCTCCCAAGGAAATTCGTCATCGCTGCAGCCCCTCGGAAATCCGTTGTAGCCTACACTCATAATTCTGTTGTCATCATTTACAATACAGGCACCCACTTGAGTGCTTGGGTCCTTACTTCTTTGTGAAGCAAGAAGCGCAACACCCATAAAGTATTCGTCCCAACTTATATAATCTTTTCTTTTAGACATAATTATCTCCGTTTAAAAATACTATTTTAGAAGTTCAACAAAATCGTCAAGCTCATTTGCCTCAATTTCGCTTATTCTGCCTTCGTCAACCAGAACATTAATTTCCGGATTAATCGGAAACTTTGCAAGAACCGGAACACCGAGTTCGGCAGCAGTTTCGTCAATTTTTGATTTGCCGAAAATATTAATCTTTTCGTTGCAATTCGGGCAAACATAATAGCTCATATTTTCAATAAGTCCCAAAACAGGAACATTCATCATATTTGCCATATTATATGCCTTGTTTACAATCATTTTAACCAAATCCTGCGGAGTTGAAACAATAACAATCCCGTCAATAGGTAAACTTTGAAAAACAGTCAGTGCCACATCACCCGTTCCCGGGGGCATATCAACAAATAAATAATCAAGCTCGCCCCAACGCACGTCGCTCCAAAACTGTTCAACAACGCCGCTTATAACAGGCCCTCTCCAAACAACGGGAGAATTAACATCCTCCAAAAGCAAATTAATGCTCATAAGCTTAATTCCCTCATTCGTTACGGCAGGGAGCAAGCACTCTTCATCCTGCATTGCACGCTCGTTAATACCGAAGGATTTAGGCACGGACGGGCCTGTAATATCAGCGTCAAGAATACCGACCTTAAGCCCTGCTTTTGCACACTTAGATGCAAGCAAACAGCTTACAAGGCTCTTTCCTACGCCGCCCTTACCGCTGACAATACCGATTACCTTTTTAATATCAGAATACTTATTCATAGGCTTTAAAAAGTCTTTTTTATCCTGTTTCCTTGAAGCGCAACTTTCACCGCAAGAGGAACAATCGTGAGTACATTCGCTCATTTAAACCACCTAAATTATTATTTTATAGTATTATATACAATATGTTTATCGAGAATTTTAACACAATGTGTAAAAAATATCAATAGTTTCGAATAAGTGCCTTTACCTTGCCGGCAATTGCACATTCATCAACAATTATCGGCTCAAATTTATCATTTTCCGGCTGAAGCCTAAAATGACCGTCCTCTTTATAAAAGCGCTTAACGGTTGCCTCTTCTCCCACAAGTGCAACAACAATATCGCCGTTTTGCGCCGTTGGGCACTGTTCAACAATAACAATATCCCCGTCAAGTATGTGAGCATTAATCATTGACTCGCCTTTAACTCTGAGTGCAAAAAGATTATTTCCGCTTACTCCTGAAACAGCAATATAATCTTCAATTATTTCCGTTGCCAATATAGGCATACCGGCAGTAACAGTACCGACAAGCGGAATATGGTTAACTCCCTTCGCCGCACCGACAACACGAACTGTACGCTTCAAATTAGCGTCACGAGTAATATATCCCGCCTGTTCAAGCGCATTAAGATTGTATTGAACAGACGAAGTCGAACGAAGCCCGACAGCCTCCCCTATTTCCCTGACAGACGGCGCAATTCCCTTATCGTTTATTCTTTCCTTTATAAAATCATATATGGCTTTTTGCCTTTTATTAATTTTTTCCATAATTGCTCCTTAATATTAAAATTAGTATAAAGCCCTGTCATAATACAATAATAACATTAATAGATATTCAAGTCAAACATTTGTGCATATATTTTATCAAAAAATGTCGCATAGCACCGATTTTTGTCATTTTGAAATAAAGTTGAAAATAAACAAAAAAATGCTTGACAAATAGCAACTTATACGTTATAATCTTGCTTGCACTTAAGTCGTAGGTGCTTTATTTCGGTACGGCTTTATAGCTCAGTTGGCTAGAGCATGCGGTTCATACCCGCAGTGTCACTGGT